>DASXXL010000088.1:0-1833 GCA_036503085.1 Pyrinomonadaceae bacterium
GCGACATCGGACTGACTGTCGTGCGGATGACGCAACGAAGAGAGCGCGACGCGATTTTCTGCTTGCTGTTTTGCCAGCGCGCTTAAAGTCTGGCCTGGTCCAATCTCGAGGAGAACAGTCTCCGGTTGTTTCAGAATCTCGCCGAGCGCGTCGGCTAAGCGCACGGTCTGTCGCAGGTGTCTCGCCCAATAACCCGAATCGGCCGCCTCTTCCGCAGTCAGCCATGTTCCAGTCAGAGTCGAAACGATCGGAATTTCCGGCGCGCCGGTCTTAACGTGTTTGAGCTTTGCGGCGAAGGTGGTTACGAATGGATCCATCATCGCCGAATGAAGCGCATGCGACGTGTGCAGACGGCGACAAACTAAACCCTCTGCGGCCACCTTTCGCTCGAATCGTTCGACGGCCTCTACGTTGCCCGACACGACACAGAGCGAGGGCGCGTTGACGGCCGCAAGCGAGAGTTCGCCGTTGAGCCGCGACGACAACTCTTTTTCAGAAAGTGGAACGGCGAGCATCGCGCCGTGTGGCGCCTGTTGCATCAGCCGCCCTCGCTCGACGACAACCTGCAAAGCGTCTTCGAGCGTGAAGAGCCCTGCCATACACGCGGCGACGTATTCGCCGATGCTGTGTCCAATGAGCGCCGCCGGACGCACGCCCAAACGCATCCACAATCGCGCCAGGGCGTACTCGATGACGAAGAGCGCAGGCTGAGTCAGTTGAGTCTGCGTTAACTGTTCGCTCGCTTCACCGGCGCGCTCGGCAGACGGATAGAGCACAGTGCGCAGATCGAGTTGCAGATGCGGCTCGAGGATTTCGCAGCAGTGGTCCACGTCTGCCCGAAACGATGCCTCGGTTTCGTAAAGCTCGCGCGCCATTTGCACGTACTGCGCTCCCTGCCCGGTGAACATGAAGACGACCGGACGGTTCTGCGCCGACTCGTGTACGTCGAGCTGAAGTTGTTTTGCATCGCCTGTTGAGAGCGCGGCCGCGGCTTCTGTTGCATCACGAGAGACAAGCGCGAGCCGATGCGCAAAATTCGCTCGCCCCGTTTGCAACGTGAAGGCGACATCAGCGAGGTCGATCTCCACGTGTTGCTGCAAATATCCGGCGAGGTTCATTCGCGCCGCTTCGAGAGCTGTCGCTGTTTTTGCTGAAAGCACCAAGAGCTGAAAAGGACGCGAAGAACCGGCGCGCATTTCGATCTTCGGAGCTTCCTCAATAACAACGTGCGCGTTCGTGCCACCGATGCCGAACGAACTCACGCCCGCGCGCCGTGGCGTTCCATTCGTTTGCCATTCGCTCAGCTTGGTATTGACGAAGAACGGCGACTCGGCAAAGTTAATATTCGGATTCGGCCGCGTGAAATTTAGACTCGGAGGTAGCTGCTGATGCTCGAGTGCGAGTACGGCTTTAATCAGACCCGCCACACCAGCGGCTGAATCTGTGTGTCCGATGTTCGTCTTTACCGAGCCGATCGCACAGTAGTTCTTCGCCTCGGTCTGGGCGCGGAAAGCCTGGGTCAGAGCCGCGACTTCGATCGGATCGCCGAGCGCGGTGCCGGTGCCGTGAGTCTCAACGTAAGTGACGGTCTGAGGATCGACTTCGGCCAACGACAACGCCTCTTCGATCACACTCGCTTGTCCCTCGATACCGGGCGCCGTGAACCCGACTTTCAGAGACCCGTCGTTATTGATTGCGGTTCCTTTGATAATTGCGTGAATGGTGTCGCCGTCGCGCAGCGCATCTGCGAGTCGCTTCAAAACGACGACGCCGATGCCGCTACCTTTGACAGTCCCTTGCGCCTGAGCGTCGAAAGCGCGGCAATGCCCGTCG
>DASXXL010000089.1:0-2905 GCA_036503085.1 Pyrinomonadaceae bacterium
TCAGCGCGCGGCGCGCCATTTTCTTCGAGCGTCTTCAGCGACTTATCCAGCGCGCCTACCGCTTTTTTCTTGCAGTCCACGTCGATGCTGTGGCCTAGCGGCAACTCAATGCCCGCGGCAGGTTGAAACGGCGACCACGGCGCGCCCTGAAACTTCTTCGTCAAACTCTTCTCGCAATCCGGACACGTGATGTCCGCGACCCACTCGTCATCAGCAAAGAAGCCCATCGCTTTCGAGAAACGCGATGAGAGGAATTCACCGTAAACTTCGCCGTTGCGCTTGTCAGGTGATTGACCTTTGAAATGTGGCTTCACTTTGTAACGGATCAGTTTCCCGTCATCGTCCGTCACGCCCGGCACCGAGCAATGAAACTTCGGCGTGGTGCCCGCGCCTGGTGAATCATCTTTGTTCGCGACGCAGTTGATTGGTTTCGCGAGGCCATTCTCATCGACGGGCGGCGCACCGGGCCGTGGCCCGTTTGCGGGGTTGTAACCGAGCACCGGGTCATAACCCGGGTCCGGCTCCCGATAAACTTTCGCTGTCTTCTCGGCGCGATCTCTTTCAGCTTCTGTGAAGCAAGCCTGCCTGCCTTTCTTCTCTTTTTTCTTCGCGCTGATCGGCGCCGAACCAACGAGCAACACGACGAAGACAATCAGCAGGCTTGGAAACCATTCCCGAGATAGACCTTGACGCATTTCCCCATATCCTCCCACAATGAGTCTGGTAGAGAGCAAACAAGATAACAAATGTGCACACCCACTGTCTTTCATTGTGTACACCTAAATTGAAGACCCGAATCCGCCGCTAAACAGAGCCTAGGAAATCGCCATGACTCGTGCCGTTTCCCGCAACCAAGCCAGTTGGCATTGTCGTTGCCATACTCAGCGCATGCGCCGCCCTCTCTTTCAAACCTTTGGTATCGCCTGCATCGTGATCGCCGCCGCCGCGGCCGCCGCCGCTCGGACCTTCCCGCTTGAGAAGATCACCAAGGGCAACCAGGAGTTTTTCGGCACGGTCTCTTACGACGTGGAGAAAGCTTACGCGGGCAATCACAACCTCGAGATCGCGATCTCACTGAGCACCAGAGAAACCTCGAAACTCGAGCTCGCCGGGTTTGACGCGCCCGATCAAACCAAGATCCAGTTTCGGGAGATGAGCAACGACGATTCGCTCGATCCGCAAACGGGACTGCGCACCACCGAGTACAAGTACCTGGCCGACATTCCCGAAGGCACCGAGCCGCGCATCTACCTGATCACGATCTCTTTTGCTTCTCCCGGCGACAGGAACATCAACCGCACCTTCTGGCTTTACGTCGGCGTGCGAAACAAAGGCAAGTTGACCGTCCTCACGGACAGCACGAGCACGACCGAGTTCTACACCGGCACCATCAACAAGTACCAGGTCCAACTGCAAAATAATTTTCCCGACTACCCGGTGAACATCAAGAGCATCACGATCCGGTCAGATCCGCGCAGCCTTGTCGAAAGCAAGACCGTCGAGATCACCAACATGAGCATCGACCCGGCCCAGATCGGCGCCATCGATCTCGACGTCAAAACCGCGCCGATGTCGTTCACGAATCTCTTGAGCGGTTTCAGTGACTCGACTCGTTTGATCGTCGACATCACTTACGACGACGGCTACGGCCGCACCGTTACCGATCTTAGCCAGGCCGTGAAGCTAAAGATCCGGCCGCGCGATCGCGTGCTCGTCATCGCGATGCTGATCGGCGTAGTCATAGGCGCGATTCTCAAACTCTACCTGCAACGGCTGCAACAACAAGGCATCATCAGCCGGCGCGACGTGTTCGTCGCCGTCGGCATCACGAGTTTGATCGGCCTGGTCGTGTCGTTCATCGCTGTCGTCGGCCGGATCAAGATCATCGCGTTCGATCAAATGGGTTCTTACGACAATCCAGCCGTGATCTTCGTGATCAGCCTCGCGGGCGCAGTCGGCGGAGCGCAGTTGCTTTCCACGTTCTTCAAATCCGGCAGCAGCAGTAATGCGTCGAACACGTCATCATCAACGACGACGTCGACTTCACCGGCCGCTGCCAAGCCTGCCTCGGGAGGAGCGTGAAAGTAATGAACTCGCGAAAGATGTTTACGCTCGTCTTCGTGATCTGCGCGGCAACCACCAGCGTGTCGGCCCAGGTTGAGCAAACGGTGGCGCAATCGAAATCGATGCCGGCGCAACAACGCGCACTCACTCCCGACAAACTGCTCTCGCTCGGCGATTTCTACTACCGCAACAACGACATCTCAGATAAAGCCGACGCTTACTACAAACAGGTCATTCACAACTCGCCCGGCACGCAAAGCGCCGGCTACGCGCAGTACAACCGCGGCAACTACTGGTTTCGCAAGTTCTACGTGGTGAAGGAACAGTATTCGAAGGAAGACCGCGCTGCGCTCGTGGAAGCGGAAGGACAGTTCTACGACTTCATCGACAAGTTTGCCAAGCAGACCAACACCATCGGTTTACTTTCAGACGCGGAGTTCAATCTGGCTTTGGTTTATCTCCAGCAAGGCAAGCGCGATTATGCCGTCGGGTGGCTTAATCGCATGTTGAATGAGGCAGTGAAACAGGATCAGACGGTGTACGTCTACAAAGTCGTGTGGACTTCAAAACCGGCCGACATTGTGGACCGCAACGTAGACGCCGCACAACTCGCCACCTATGCTCGCCAGGCAATGCAAAAAAGTGGCGACATCAACTCCGTAGTCCTCGACATCAAGCGCTGGTGCCAGAAGCAATAAGCGACCCGCGCGCCTCCTGTAAGTCGATTACCCACTCAAAAAGGTTAAAGCCCGACGCTAGTTCTCTTTGCGTTTGCGAGTTCGTCTCCGGGCAAACGCCGCTGCGCCTGCTAAACCGGTACCCAACAAAAGCATGCCGGTCG
>DASXXL010000090.1:0-12705 GCA_036503085.1 Pyrinomonadaceae bacterium
GAGCATGACGAATCCATTTAGCGAGACGACGACATGGTCCTATCAAGACAACAATTGGCTACAAACGCAGAGCCTCGCGAACGGTATAACCGCGACTTACACTTACAACGCGTTGGGCCAAGTCACGCGCCTCTTGAATCAGATCGGCAGCACGACGATTTCCGACTTCAGTAACATCACCTATGACGGGGTCGGTAATCGAACTTCCGAAACAACCACTATTCTGGGAACACCATCCCTGAACGGCACAACAGGCTACACCTACGATACGAAAGATCAACTTACTCAAGAGACTTCAACCCGCAACGGTGGTTACACCGATAACTTCGGTTACGACTCCGCCGGCAATCCCACCAGCTTCAAGGGCGTTACGAAGAGTTACAACTCTAACAATCAGCAGACCGGAACTACTTACGTTTACGACGACAACGGCAATCCCGTTACCTACAGTGGCACGCCTTTAACGTTCAATGCAGAAAATCGTTTGACGTCCTTTGGATCAGTTTTTACTGCAGCGTACACCGGAAGTGGATTACGAGCGTGGAAGAATGAATCGATAAATCGGAAATACTTTTTGTACGATGGCACAACTCCCGTTATCGAGTTATCTGCCACCGGTGACATAGCCGCGGTGAACTCGTTTGGAGCGAGCGGTCTCACCTCGCGTCGAGATGCTACTGCGAGCACCTTCTATGATTTTGATTCCGAAGGTAACGTGAGTGAAAAAACGAATTCGGGCGCAGTGGTTCAATCATACTTTGCGTTCACGGTCTATGGAAATCTTATAGGTGGAACCCTGACGGACCCATTCGGTTACAAAGCTCAGTTCACGTATTACACAGATACCGAAACCGCATTACAGCTGTTAACTAACCGCTATTTCGACAATTCTGCCGGTCGCTTTCTGACACGCGATCCTCTCGGGTATCGCGGGGGCATGAATCTTTACAGTTACGTTACGAATAACCCGCTAAATCGTCTTGATCCGATGGGATTAGACGGCTGGGGAAATGTTCTTGCGGATTGGTTGGACGCCAGAATTGATACCGCTCAACTTTACTGGCGATACGGAGACCAGGAATGGGTCGCTAATGGCGCCAACAAGACTGTTGCCGATCTGGCTCACGGGGGAGCGGACCTTTTCCGCGTGGGAAGCGGAACAGGTCACGCCAGTTTCGATCCCGACGACAATTCCTATGGACGAGCGGCGGGCATTGCCGAGGATGTCTCCAGAGCTTCAGCTATCTTCTGCATTTTGGCATCACCCGTAACGGGACTCGCGGAAGCGAGTATTGGCCCACGTTGGCCGGCAACTGCAGCGGAGATGGACGACTTTCTTGGAGTTCAGGGAACTTCTATTCCTGATGGGCCAACTACCCCTGGACGAGGCAAGGTAGTATGGCGACCATCCGACAACGTCAAGATCACTCTTGAGCAGCACCCATATCACCCAAACTCACCCGCGTACCACGCGGGCCCTCATTGGCATCTTGACACGCCAGGGAAGCCCCATGTTCGATATCTTCCGGGCGACCCAATTCCATGAGGTGCCGGATAAGATAGATATGTTGTTCGGACGCCTTATACGAAGTGATTCTAATATCTAAAAAGGATCAGTCATGAATGACGCTTTCGTTCAGTATCTGAATAACGACGATGTGCACGACGGCGTTATACGCCGAGTGAGCGAAGAACCCGACCGACTTCGAGTTTTTGTTGACACGGCTGACGGTCGGGTGGTGGTTTTTGAATTCAATAGCGTACGTCACGTAAAACAGAATCGACCAGAGGGGATGCTTCTATACTCCCTCACTGAACTGCGCGAAAGCGGTGGCCTCCGTAGGTTTATATTCACCAACTGGGAAGAGGACGACGAGGCGTTTCTGGAAGTTACTGCGATGGGCGTAGCGAGCAGGGAAACTACGGAAAGATGATCAAGCTCTGATGTGGGATCCAAGATTTCCCATCTTCATGTTCGACGGCCAGGATCTGATGATTAGTACCTCCTATAAGAGGTTGCAGAGCAATATCGAGCCAATTGACGTGCGAGCGGGAATTCCTGATGTCTTTGACTCAGACGGACGGCGGGTCACTCTGGAAACAAAATGGTCGCGAATCTATGCGACTGTGGACTCGCAACAACCAGCGGCGTCTGAGGAGTTCAGCGGGAAATTGCGAGACTACCTGCGTGCGGTACGTGATTCGGCTGCCGATGACCCACGCTGTGATTTGCCTTGCTTGATGCAGGCTGCGATGAATCGCGCGTAAAGCCGTTCAGCAGATCGTTAACCCGCGCTGGCGCTGAGTTTCGCTTCCGCCTGGCGCTTCACGATCACGAGCGTGATGTCGTCGGCGGCGCTCGTGCCTTGCGAGAATTTTGTTAGGGAAGATTCGATGCGGTCGCGAATGCCGGCCGCGGAGGCGTTGACGTTGCGCGCGACGACTTCATAAAGACGCGTCGCGCCGAACTCCTCGCCAGTCGGACTAACCGCCTCAGTCACACCATCCGAATAGATCACCAGCACATCGCCCGGCTGCAACTGCGTCCGCCCTTCGCGATACTCCGCATCAGGCTTGATCCCGAGCGGCAACCCGCCCGACGCAAGTTGCTCCACCGTTCCCGCCGAATGAACGATCAGCGGCGGATTGTGCCCCGCGTTCAAAAACGACAATGCGCCCGTCACCGGATCCAGCTCCGCATAAAACAACGTCACAAACCGATTCGCCGGAATATTGTCCGCGAGGTAACGATTGACCGCCGAGATCGTCGCCGACAATGAATCGTGCGACGCCGACTGCGCATGGACCGCCGCATGCAGCGACGACATCAACAACGCCGCCGCAGTTCCCTTACCCGAAACATCGCCCAATGCGATCACCAAACGACCATCTTCGCGCTCGATGAAGTCGTAATAGTCGCCACCGATCTCGTAACACGGAAAACTGATGCCCTGTAGTTCGTAGCCTTCGACGTGCGGCGGCGCCGTCGGTTGAAACCGCTGCTGAATCTCACTCGCCAGCGCGAGCTCGCGTTCGAGACGCTCACGCTCCAACCGTGCTTCAACGAGTCGTGTGTTCTCGACCCGAATCGCCGCCACCGAAGCAAGCGTCGTCAAAACCTTCAAGTGATCTTCAGTGAAACGACCTTCAGCGATCGGCGAGTCAGCGTAGATGATGCCAAATACTTTTTCGGCGACGCCGAGCGGCACCGCCAGCACCGAACGCACGCCCTGCAACACCATCGTGCCGCTCGCAAAACGCGGATCGTGTTGCGCGTCGGAAGTAAGCACCGACTTCCCGCGCATCACCACTTCGTCAAGCACGTTGCGACTGACGCGAATCTCACCGACCTCACCCACGCGATCGCGCAAACGCGCCACCGCGACACGTAAATCCTCGCTGCCCTGATCGCGCATCATGATGAGGCAACGATCCGCCGGCACGGCTTCAAACACGAGCGAGACGATCTGTTCCAGCGTGTCGTTCAATGTGTCCGAGGACAGCAGCGTGACACCTACTTTACTAATCAAGGCGAGCAAATCGCCGTGCTTCGCTTTCGGCTGCGTTGAAGTCGTGGCGACTTCTTCCGGCTGCGTGCGCGCGCCTTCGATTGCTTCGAGCAAACCGGATGTAGTGCGATCGCCGGAAGCGAGCGCGATCGTCGCCTCGGGCAATGATCCCGTGTTGTCGGTGATCATCGTCGCGCCCATACTCGAGTTGAAGCTGCCGTCGTCGAAGACGATCTCCGTCTCACCGATCTGAATGCGGCCGCCGGAGGTCAGGTGCACGGCGCCTTCGACAGTCGCGCCGTTGTAGAGTGTGCCATTCGCGGAACCGAGATCCTGCAACACGTAGTCTTCACCCTCGCGGCGCACCTCAGCGTGCACGCGCGAAGCAAACGGATCAGGAATACAGAGATCGTTCCGGGCGGACCGGCCGATAGTTATGCGCAAGCGCCCGAGTGGGAAGTGGTCAGGGGCGCGATCGGGGTATTTAACTATGAGCTCAACCATTTTTAGAGCGAACCTTCACGAACAACGACAGTGCCGGCAATCATATCGCGCAAGCCGCGGCCGTGCACAGTGACTGCCGTTAGCAGAAATCCAATTCCGAACGTCACCAACGAGAGCGGGTAACCGATAAAGTGACGCAGGAACGCGCGCGCGATGCCCGGATTACCACCGCCATCGACGCGCTGAATTCGCAAACCCGCGGCCCATTTTCCCAGCGTGAACCCGGTTAGACCAGGCAACACACCGAAGTTCAACAACGCGACCACGATCGCCAACACGATCGCCGCAGTTTCAGCCGACGTGCCGGCGGAGCGCCCACCCCCACCTAACATACGCGCAAAAATGGTCCCTAAAACGACCAGCGAAACAAGCAATATGTAATCGATCAGCAGAGCGCCGCAGCGAAGGGAAAAGGGCGCGTGCAGACGCGACCGCGTCATCCGTGTCTCCGGTTTTGCGACGTATTTGGACACTGATGACAAGGAGATCTGTTACCCCACCAGAAAGTGCAACGTCGTTTCGCCGACGCGGAGTTTGTCGCCGCTGTCGAGCACACGAGGTTGCCTGGGCGCGAGTCTGACGGAGTCATTGATCACGGTCCCATTCACCGAGCCGAGATCTTCAACCAGGAATGTTTCGCCTTCGAGCCAGATGCGGGCGTGGCGTCGCGACACTTTCGTTTCGGGATCGAAGCGCGACAGATCGATCTCGGGAAAGATGTTGGAGTGTGGATCTGTGCGTCCGAGAAGATTGCTCTCTTTCTGCAGTATGAATGAAGCATCGAGTTCGGTGGTGCCGGCCACGACGAGTTTCGCCGTCGGCCGCGCCGTGTGCAACAACGCGCTCGACGCGCCGACAGCAGCGAGCGGCTG
Source organism: Pyrinomonadaceae bacterium (assembly GCA_036503085.1). Classification (GTDB taxonomy): domain Bacteria; phylum Acidobacteriota; class Blastocatellia; order Pyrinomonadales; family Pyrinomonadaceae; genus PSRF01. Next base: position 4,886 of record DASXXL010000090.1, read on the forward strand.
GCGTGCGCCGCAATGCGCGCAGAAAACGTCGTCGGCAGCAATGCGGCCACCGCAGAAACCGCAGTAGACCGTCTGCATCTGCGCGGTTTCGTTGCCGATAACAGGCGCCGGCAGCCCGTAGCTGACTCGTCCCGACATCAACTTCTCGAGATGGTTTGCGAGCTCGTTTCGCAACTCGCCAGCCGTGCGAAAACGATCTTCCGGCTTGTACTCGACCGAGCGCATTAGGAGCTGTTCCATCTCGCTCGACAGCGCGGGATTAATCTGGCGCGGGCGCGGGTTCTTGGAGAAGTCGAAGATGAGCAGCGGATTGTCTTGGGGATCGGCGCCGGTCAGCAGATGAAACATCGTCGCGCCGAGGCTGTAGACGTCCGAGGCCGGTTGCACACGGCCGCTGAAGAGTTCAGGCGGCGCGTAGCCCATAGTCCCAACCGCAGTCACGCCTTTTTCCTGTTGCGACACCCAGCGCGCGATGCCGAAATCGATCAGCATGACGCGGCCGCTATTGCCGTCGATCATCAAGTTTGCCGGTTTGAGATCGCGATAGATGATCGGCTTGGGCCGCGAGTGGAGATAGTCGAGCACGTCGGCGACCTGCATGCCCCAATCGGTAACTGTCTTCTCGTCTATCTTGCCGCCGACCGCCGCGCGCATTCGCGAAGCAAGGTCGCCGCCCGAGATGTATTTCATGACGAGATAAAAACGGCCCAGTATCTCGTCGTAGAAATAGTCGTAGATCGTGGGAATCGACGGGTGCTCGAGCGACGTCAGCAACAACGACTCGCGTTTGAAGTCGCCGATCGCTTTTTCGTGTTGCGTCGGATCGAGATGCGACTCGACCATCTCTTTCACTGCGCGCGGAGCGTCGCCGAGATTGCGGTCCTTCGCGAGATAGACCGCGCCCATGCCGCCGCCGCCGATGCGGCGCACGATCTCGTAGCGATGATTGAGAATCGTGTTGGACTCGAGTTGTTTGACGGCGGGACGTTTGCCGCCGGTGCCGCGCGGCGCGGCGTTGGTTTCACCCATGTGCGCGTCAGTGTAAGAACCGCCGAGTGACGCGGAAGAGATCGGTTTCGGGTCCCCGGTGACGCGTGGCTCTGGTTCAGGTGGCGGCGCAACCTGCGGCGGCACGTCGGCTTGCACACCGAGGTCCTCGCTAAGATCGGCAGCGATAGTTCTCAGTTCAGAATTAATCGGAAGTTGCTGCGTGCCACAATTCCCGCAAAAGTGCTCGTTAGGGGAAACTTGGGAGCCGCAGGCATTGCACTCGGCCATCTTGTTCTATTTCACGATATGGAAGCGCAGGAACGTTTTGCCGACGATGATTTCGTCGCCGTCACACAGCACCTGCCGCTGTCCCGGGGGTAATCGCTTGCCACGGTTGATGAACGTACCGTTCGTCGATCCTAAGTCTTCTAAAAAATACTGTCCGTTATTCAGAGTGATGCGGGCGTGACGGCGGGAGACTTTTGCTTCGGGGTCGTCGGTATCGAGATCGACGTCGGGGAAGATACCACCGTCAGCGTCCCAGCGTCCGATTTGCGCTTCCGTATCACTCAACATAAATTGCTTTCCGCTCGAACGGCCCTTTTCGATTACCAAACGCGCGTGTGGTTTGTTGGGCTGTCGCAACGACGAAAAACTGAGACCGGCGGAAACACGTCTGCCGGCGAACTCGGGCTTTGTACATTGCGAAGCGCCGTTATTCCCGTTGTGGCCCTGCGCGCTGGGAGGTTGATTACCACTCGGTGGCTGATAGCCGCCCTGTGATTGATAGTTGCTCGGCGGCTGGTAACCACTCGGAGGCTGATAATCGCTCGGTGACTTAGAACCGGCATTCGGCTGCGACGCCGGGCGGCCGTTTGGCCTTAGCGGCGCGCCGCACTCATCGCAGTATTGCGAGCCGTCGAGATTTTCCGTTTTACAGCGATCGCAGGTAATCATCAGCGCTCTCGAAAAAGCAAGCAATTCTAACGCGAAAGGTGTCTAATGCGCCAACATCACATGGAGCGCAGGCGTCTCGCCTGCATGTAGCGATTGCAACGCTACCGAGAGTTGCAGGCGAGACGCCTGCGGTCCCAGTCACGTTAAGGTGTTAACGCTGCAACCCTTTCGAACGTCTGTGCTTCGAAACCTGTTAGTTGGTTGGCCTTAGTTGCTCTTAAATGAAACAGTCTGATAAGTTTTCCCGTAGTACCACTGCGAGATTTCAGCCCCGTCCAGAACCGAAGGAACCCAAAGAATGGCTTTAAGTAAGAAAAAGAAGATTATTATTGGCGTGGTCGTGACCGCCGTGCTCGCGACTGCAGTGATTATCAGCGTGCTCGCGAGCCGCAAGGAAGAGCCGGAAGTAGTCACTGTCAAGATTGAAACCAGGCCCGAGCTCAAACAAACCGTTACGGCGTCTGGCGAAATCCGTCCGATCCGCTACATCAAACTCACGAGCGAGGTTCCGGGGCGCATCGAGGAAATCTATGTAACGGCCGGCGACCAGGTCACCAAAGGCAAGCCGCTGGTCCGCATCGACCCGACGCAGTTGCAGTCCAACCAGGAAGCCCAGTGGGCCGCAACGCAAGCGTCGCTCAACGACGTGCAAAACGCCCGCAACGCCGTAAACAACGCGCAACAGGCGCTCGCGGCAGCCGAAGCTTCCGTGGCCGCGGCACGACAACAGGTCGTGGCGTTTCAGACCAACGTCGACAAGGCCCAAATCGAACTCAACACGGCCCAACGCGAGCTCAAGCGCTACACGGAACTGATCGAAGCAGGCGTCTCGTCGCGCTTCGAATACGACACGGCACGCGACCGTTTTGACACGGCGAAGGTCGCGCTCGAAACAGCCAAAGCGAATCTCGAAGCGCAGAAGATCGCCGTGAAAGAAGCGACCGAGCGCGCGAACCAACAGCGCACCGCCGTTCAGGAAGCACAAACTGCGATCAAGTCGTCGGAGATGCGCGCGAACCAGCAACAGGCCATGTTGCGCGGCCAGGTGAGCCAGCGCGAGAAGGCGACGCAGTTGTCGCCGTTGAACGGCGTCGTCGCCGACATTCCCACACGCGTCGGTGAGTTCGCGGTGGCCGGTCTATCAACCACGCCGCTGATGACGATCGCTGACATGTCGCAGATCAACGTCGAAGTGAACGTCGACGAAACGGAAATCAACAACGTCAAAGTGGGCCAGGAAGCGAAAGTTAAAGTTGACGCTCTCGGCGACAAGGAACTGAAAGCCGTCGTCACGCAGCGCAACCCGCTCGCGATCGCGAAGTCAGACCAAACCGGCGGACTCTCGAACCGCGTCAACGTGCAGGAAGCAAAGGAATTCAAAGTCACACTCGAACTGCGCGAACTGCCGGAAGATATTCAGAACGCGCTGCGTCCGGGCATGAGCTCGACCGTGGTCATCACGACCGACACGAAGAACAACGTGCTCGCTGTGCCGCTCGAGTCGATCGTTGAAAAAGAAGTCACGCCGAACGCGTCCGGATCGCCGAAGATCGCGGGCAGCGTGCCGGTCGCGTCCAGCTCACCGGGCGAGAAGCCGAAGCCGAAGAAGGGCGTCTACATTCTCGAAGGCAACAAGGTACGGTTTATCGAAGTGCAGACCGGCATCACAGGCGAAGCCGACATCGAAATCACCAGCGGCTTGCAACCGGGCCAGGAGATCATACGTGGTCCAAGCCGCGTGCTGAAGACACTCAAGGACGGCATGACAGTCAAGCGGCAAACGAAGAAACCCGGCAATGCGAACGGAAACGAGGCCAGCTAGATGAGTGAAGCCACGCTCACGCTTTCACCGACAGAAAACGTGATTCACCAGCCACAGATTCAGGTTGACGGGCACGGCCCGTCATCGCTGATCTCGATGCGCAACATCTGGAAGACTTACCAGATGGGCACGGAACAAGTGCACGCGCTGCACGGCGTTTCGTTTGACATTCCGCGCGGCGAGTACATCGCCATCATTGGACCATCGGGTTCCGGCAAGTCGACACTGATGAATTTGATCGGCTGTCTCGACACACCGACGCAAGGCGAGTACTGGCTCAACGGCAAGAACGTCTCCGAAATGGACGACGACGAGCTCGCGCGCATTCGCAACCAGGAAGTCGGTTTCGTTTTCCAAACCTTCAATCTGCTGGCGCGCGCGACCGCGCTGCACAACGTCGAGCTGCCGCTGATCTACGGCGGCGTCGGCTCGTCGCAACGTCACGAGATGGCGAAGCAGGCGCTCAAGTCCGTCGATCTCGCCGAGCGCATGATGCACAAGCCCAACGAACTTTCCGGCGGCCAGCGCCAACGCGTCGCCATCGCGCGCGCGCTCGTCAACCACCCGTCAATTCTGCTGGCCGACGAACCAACCGGAGCGCTCGACTCACACACCAGCATGGAGATCATGGATCTCTTCGAACGGTTGCACTCCGAAGGCAACACCATCATCGTCGTCACGCACGAGCACGACATTGCCGAACGTGCTCACCGCGTGATCTCGATTCGCGACGGACAGATCGAAAAAGACGAACGCATTAAGTAGGAGAAGCAGGATGGAGCGAAGTGGCGAGTATGACTCAGAGCCACAGCGCTACACTTCTGCGCGCGCTGGGCTCGCGGCCCGCCTGAAGTCGCTTCCCTTTTTCCGGCTCGCCGCGATCTGGGAAGCGTTTCGCGTTGCGACCGGGAGTCTGCGTGCGAACAAGCTGCGCACGGCGCTGACGTTGATGGGAATCGTCGTCGGCGTGACCGCGGTGATCGCGGTCGTGACGATCATCAAAGGTCTCGATCAAACGGTCGCGCAGACGTTCTCTTCGCAAGGCTCGACGGTTTTCACGATCTCGAAGAACCCGCAGATCATCAAGTCGCGCGAAGAGTTCATCAAGTTCAATCGTCGCAAAGACGTGACGCACGACGACGCGGAAGCGATTGCGCGTTTGTGTACCGCCTGCTGGCGCGTTGGCATCGCCGGGAACGCGATCGAAACCGTCAAGTACCAGGACCAGAAAGCGGAGAACGTGCGCATTCGCGGCGTCGAACCGTTGACGATGTTTGACATCGATGGGGTGAGCATCGACGCCGGACGCACTTGGACGGAAAGCGAAGGAGCTGCGGGCCGCGACATCTGCGTCGTTGGTCCAGACATGTTGAAGAACCTGTTTGGCGACGCGCCCGCCGATCGCGCCGTGGGCCAGGAGGTACGCATCAATGGCCGGCCGTATACGGTCCTGGGCGTGCTCGCGCCGCTCGGATCGATCTTCGGCTTCTCGCGCGACAACGTGATCTACATTCCGTATTCGACTTACCAAAAGGCTTACGGCGCGCGACGTTCGCTCGTGGTTTTCATTCAGGTGCCCGCGGCGGAACAACTCGAAACGGCGGAAGATCAAGTGCGCACAGTGATGCGCAATCGCCGCGGAATCGGCACGAATGACACGGTTGACGACGAGGGTTTCGCGCTCGAGACGCAGGACGTGTTTCTCAATCTCTACGGCTCGGCGACGTCGAACATTTACATCGTGACGATCGGTGTGGCCGCGATCTCGCTCGTCGTCGGCGGCATCGTCGTGATGAACATCATGCTGGTGTCGGTGACGGAACGGACCAAAGAGATTGGGATTCGCAAAGCGATCGGCGCGCGGCGTAAAGATATCCTGACGCAGTTTTTGATTGAAGCCGTCGTGGTGACGGCGCTGGGCGGCGCGATCGGTGTCGGCACGGGCTTCGGATTAGCTTACGTGATCTCGGCGCTGATCGGATTTCCGTTGCTGGTGAGTGTGGCTTCGGCGGTGTTGGGAGTCGGAGTTTCTTCGATCGTGGGCATCGTCAGCGGGCTGTGGCCCGCGTGGCGCGCGGCGAAACTGGATCCGATTGAGGCATTGCGAGCCGAGTAGACAGGATTTGAGAATTAACAGGACCTCTGAAAACAGTAGCCCGAGTTTCACCTGTTTGAGAGCGTCTTGTAAATTCTGAAATCCTGTCAAAGAACTATGAGATTCGAAGACGTCAAAGAGTCGGCCATGATGGCGCTGGATACGCTGCGCAGCAACAAGCTGCGCTCGGCGCTGACGATCCTCGGTGTGAGCGTCGGCGTCGTCACCGTGATCTTCATGGTGTCGATCATTCAGGGACTCAACAAAGCGTTCGCCGATCAGATCGAGTCGCTCGGCTCAAACACGATCTTCGTTTCGAAATTCGAACCAAGCTTTGGACGTCCGCCCGGTCCCGAAGAAATTCATCGCAAGGACCTGACGATGGAAGACGCCGAAGCGCTGCGCACCGAGGCGCCCTCGATCGTCGGCGTGTCGCCCATTCATCGCCTGCTCTCCGCAACGATGCGATATCAGGACCGGCAGACCGATACACCGATTCTGTTTGGCGTCACGCCTTATTACGAGTTCGTGCAAACCCAGTATGTCGCCACCGGTCGTTTCATCAACGACATCGACATGCAGGATCGCTCCAATGTCGTGATCATCGGTGTCGACGTGAAGCAGGCGCTGTTTCCGTATGAAGACCCGGTCAACAAGGACGTTCGGATCAACGGCAACCCGTTTCGCGTGATCGGCGTGATGGAACCGCTAGGAAATTTCTTCGGCCAGTCGCGTGACAACTCGATCTTCATTCCCATAACGACGTACGACAAGTATTATCCGGATTATCCCTTTCCGGAGTCTGTGTTCTTCGTCATCGTGCGGCCGCGCTCGCGCGCTGAAGTGAAGTCCGCGATGGATGAGATCACCGATATCCTGCGCCGCCGCCGTCGCGTCGCGCCGGGCGAGAAGAACAACTTCGGCATTTCGTCGCAGGATTCGCTACTCGACGTCTACAACCAGCTCACCGGAGCAACCGCTTTGGTCCTGACGTCAATCTCATTTGTGGCTTTGATGATCGGCGGGATCGGCGTTATGAATATCATGCTGGTGTCGGTGACGGAGCGGACCAAGGAGATCGGCGTGCGCAAAGCAGTCGGCGCGACCCGTTTGAACATCCTGTCGCAGTTTCTAATTGAAGCCGTTGTGTTGACGGCGATCGGTGGCTTTGCGGGGCTCGCTGTCGGCGAGATCGCGAGTGTTTTGATGAACAAGTATTCGCCGCTGCCGGCGTACGTGCCTCTGTGGGCCATTGCGGTCGGCGTGGGAATTTCGGCGGCAGTAGGAATCGTGTTTGGTTTGTGGCCGGCATGGAAAGCGGCGCGTTTGAATCCGATCGACGCTCTCCGTTGGGAATAGAGCCTGGACCGCAGGCGTCCCGCCTGCAAAGTATCGGGAGGGCTACTGGCGGACACTGCAGGCGAGACGCCTGCGGTCCCAGGCCCGGGTAAGAAGAGACAGTGAAATTTATCGAAACTCTTAAACTCGCAGTCGCTGCGATTTGGGCGCACAAGTTACGCTCGGCGCTGACGCTGCTCGGAATGATCGTCGGCGTCACGGCGTTCGTAGTCGTGGTCTCGCTGATCGAGGGTTTTAATCGTTACGTTGACGAGAAAATCGCCGGCATCGGCGCGAAGTCGTTCACCATTCAGCGCTTCAATCCGCTCGAAGATTTCAAAGACACGGACACCATCGCGGCCGCGCAACGGCGCAACAAAGAGCTCACGATGGAGGATTACGACTACCTCAAAGAACGCGCCAGCATGATCGGCAAAATCGGCGCGCGAGCTCGGGGCACTCCGTCAGAGGTAAAACGCGGCGACGAAGTGATCGAAGACGTCTTTGTTTCCGGCGCGACTGCAAACTGCGTCGACATCGAAAACCGCGACGTTGCCGAGGGACGTTTTATCGCCCAGCCGGAGAACGACAATGCCGCGCGCGTCGCGTACGTGGGCG
>DASXXL010000091.1:0-1789 GCA_036503085.1 Pyrinomonadaceae bacterium
CTTGTCTTCACGCCCAGCGTCTGTTCTTTGTTCGGATCGAAGATCACGATGTCACCATCGGAGCCGACAGCGATCGTTCCTTTCTTCGGACACAGGCCAAACATCTTGGCCGCGGCGGTCGAGGTTAGTTCGACGAAGCGATTCAAGCTGATGCGGTTCTCGACTACGCCGCCGTTGTAAATGAGCGGCACGCGGTTCTCGACGCCTGGCGCGCCGTTCGGAATCTTCGTGAAGTCGTCTTTGCCGAGTTCCTTCTGTTCCTTCATGCAGAACGGGCAATGGTCGGTGGAGATAACTTGCAGGTCGTCCATCTTCAGACCCTTCCAGAGCTCGGCTTGGTTTGACTTGTCTCGCAGCGGCGGCGTCATCACGTACTTCGCGCCGTCAAAGCCGGGTTCGTCGTAGTTGTCGAGCGAGAGGAAGAGATACTGCGGACACGTTTCGGCGAAGGCGGGAATGCCGCGATCGCGCGCCTGGCGCACCTGGTTCAACGCGTCGGCGCACGAGAGGTGAACGATGTAGACCGGCGACTCCGCCATCTCGGCGATCGCGATCGCGCGATGCACGCCTTCGGCTTCCGCGATTGTCGGTCGCGTGAGAGCGTGATACTTCGGCGCCGTGTGACCTTTTTCGAGCGCGCGCTTGATGATCTCGTTGATGACGATCCCGTTCTCCGCGTGCATGCAGATGAGACCGCCGCGCTGGCCCGCCGCGGACATCGCGCGAAAGATCGTCGCGTCATCGACGAGAAACACGCCCGGATAGGCCATGAACATTTTGAAACTGGTCACGCCTTCATCCATCGCCGTGTAGAGTTCTTCGATCTGTTTGTCTTCGAGCTCGGTGGTGATGAGATGAAAGCCGTAGTCGATGACGGTTTTGCCTTCGGCTTTCTTGTGCCAGTTGTCGATGCCTTCGATCAGCGACTGGCCTTTGTACTGCACCGCGAAGTCGATGATCGTCGTTGTGCCGCCGTGCGCGGCGGCGATCGTGCCGGTGCGAAAGTCGTCAGACGCTTCGGTGCCGCCGAACGGCAGTTCCATGTGCGTGTGCGGATCGATGCCGCCGGGAATGACGAGCTTGCCGGTCGCGTCGATTGTCTGGTCGGCTTCCATTTGCAGATTCTTGCCGATGACTGAGACGCGTTCGTCGTCGATGAGAATGTCAGCGTTGTAATCGTCGACAGCGGTCACGATGCGGCCGTTCTTGATGAGAGTTTTCATAGGTCAATCCACAGATTACGCAGATTTTTAGTAGAGGTTGCCCTCGCGTTTGCGGCCGGTGTAGTCGACGTAGACCACCTTCAGGTCCGTGTAGAAGTCGAGTGCGGTGGAGCCCTGCTCGCGGTCGCCGATGCCGGTGCCTTTAATACCGCCAAAGGGAACGTGCGCTTCGCCGCCGGTTGTCGGCGAGTTAATGTGCGTCATGCCGGTTTCGATCTCGTCGACGAAGCGGAAGATGCGCGCCGCGTCGTTGGTAAAGATCGACGACGAAAGGCCGTACTCGCAGTCGTTCGCCACTTCCATGGCGTGATCGAAATCCCTCACGCGCAGCACCGACAACACTGGCCCAAAAATCTCTTCGCGCGCGATACGCATGTCGGGCGTGACGTTGTCGAAAACCGTCGGCCGCACGAAGTAGCCTTTATCGAGCCCATCGCCGGTCGCACGCTCGCCGCCGCAAACGAGCGTCGCGCCGTCTTCGCGGCCGATGTCGATGTAACTCAGCACGGTCTTGAACTGGTTCTCGTCGACGCTCGGGCCCATCTCGGTTTGCGCATCTGCGCCGG
>DASXXL010000092.1:0-1660 GCA_036503085.1 Pyrinomonadaceae bacterium
CATTCACAGCATCGCCTTCGCACCACGCGAAGCACTGGGCGGCGAGTATCTCGACACGACCCGCGAGGCTTTCCTGACCGCCCTCGAGATCAGCGCTTACTCACTGCCGCAACTCGCGCGCGCCGCGGCGCCGTTGATGACCGAAGGCGGCAGCATCGTCACGATGTCTTATTACGGCGCGGAGAAAGTCGTCGCCGGTTACAACGTGATGGGTGTGGCGAAAGCGGCGCTCGAAGCGAGCACGCGTTACCTCGCGAAGGATCTCGGCCCGCGCAATATCCGCATCAACGCGATCAGCGCTGGTCCAATTCAAACGTTGTCAGCGCGTGGCGTCTCTGATTTCGGCACGATGTTGAAGCACCACGCGGAACGCGCGCCGCTCGGACGCAACGTCGAGCCACGCGAAGTGGGAAACACCGCCGTGTTTCTATGCAGCTCGATGTCTTCCGGCATCACTGGCGAAGTGATCTACGTCGACTGCGGCTACAACATCATGGGTATCTGACCAGAACATGGAAGAAGAACAAAAACAACCGGCGCAGAAGGCGCCCGGTTCGACACAAGACGAACAACTACTCGAGAGCCCACGTCCCGACGAGTTTACGCACACCGATCCGTGGCGGGTGTTTCGCATCATGGGTGAATTTGTCGAAGGCTTCGACGAGATGGCGACATTGACGCGCGGCGTCTCGATCTTCGGTTCGGCGCGTTCGAAGCAGGGCGATCCCGATTACATCGCCGCACAGGAAACGGCTGCGCTGCTCGCGGGCGACGGTTATGCAGTGATCACCGGCGGTGGACCAGGCATCATGGAAGCCGCGAATCGCGGCGCGTTCGAAGCCGGCGGTCTTTCGATCGGCTGCAACATCGAGTTACCTTTCGAACAACGGTCCAACCCTTATCAAACACGCAGTTTGAAATTCAAATACTTCTTCGTGCGCAAGATGATGTTCGTCAAATACAGTCTTGGCTTCATCATCTTTCCCGGCGGCTTCGGCACGTTTGACGAACTCTTCGAAGCACTCACGCTCATTCAATCGAAAAAGATCCGCAACTTTCCGGTCGTGCTGTTCGGCAGCCATTACTGGAGCGGGTTGTTGGATTGGTTTCGCGCGGTGGTGTTGCCGGGCGGCAAGATCGGCGATATCGACATGCGCATCTTTCACGTGACCGACTCGCCGCATGAAGTGCTCGAGATCCTCAATCGCAGCCAGAGCTCACTCCACGAGATCGACAAGCTCGTGTCCGATGATATTCGTTTGCCGAGTTAGGCCACAAAAAGGCACAAGAAGCGCAAGAGATTTATAGGGAGGGGTTCAGGCTATTGGTGAGCCATTCGAGGTAGGGCGTCGAACCGAGGACAAGCGGTACCGCGACGATCTCGGGCGTCTCGTAGCTGTGCAACGCCCGCACTTCTCTTTCCAGATCCGCAAACTTCGCGGCGGTCGTTTTTGCGATTAGTAAGATCTCGGATTGTCGCTCAATCTTTCCCTGCCAGCGATAGACCGATTCCATTTCCGGCAGGATCTGCACGCAGGCGGCGAGGTGCGCGCCGATGAGGAGATCCGCGAGGCGCGTCGCTTCCTCACCGCTGGACGCGGTCAGGAAAACTACGATTGGATCGTCGCCGGACATTACTCTTCTTCTTCGTCTTCGTAAT
>DASXXL010000093.1:0-9995 GCA_036503085.1 Pyrinomonadaceae bacterium
AAGCATTTGTGCTGGCAGCGAATCGTTTGCATCAGACGAACTTCTACGACAAAGCCCTCGACGCTTACACGAAGGCGTTGAAGCTCGTGCGCGACGATCGCGAAGCGTTGCGTGGTCTGCTTGAGTCGCACATCGCGCGCGGTACGGCTGACGAAGCGGCGGAAGTGCTCGAACGCGCCGTTGAAGGCAAAGAAGACGATGCCGAACTGGTGTCGATGCTGGCGCGCGCGTATCTCGAAGCGGAAGATCCGCGCGGCGCGGAGAAGGCCACGTCGCTGTTGATGGCCCAGGACTGCGCGAACTACACGCAGTTTCTGCCGGTCACGCGTCTGTATCTGAAGACGGGCGAAGTTGATGAAGTGATTCGCATTCTCTCGACGATTATCGAGCGCATGCTTGCGGGCCGCGAAGAGCGAGAGTTACTCGAGATTGTTAACCAGGTGCTGGATCGCAATCCCGATCACGTTGCGGCGTTGCGCATGCTCGTGCGGATTAATTGGTGGCAACGCGACATGGACGCGTTGCGCTCGTCGCTCGAACGTCTTGCTGAATCGGCGGAAGCATCGGAGCTTGTTGATGAAGAACGTTACGCGTTGACGCAGTTGGTGCGGCTTGCGCCTGACGAGCAACGGTATCTCGATCGTCTGAATTTGTTGGGCGGTTTGCAGGACGAGTCGCCGGATGATTTCTCGCGGCCGGAAGAAGCGTCGAGTGACGTGCCGGAGTTTGAAACGTTCGCCGTGGTCCAGGATCAGGATGAACTCGAACAGCCCGCGGCGCAGGTGTCGGATGAGTTTGAAAGTAATGCTGCCGATGCGTTCGAGATGAATGCCGCGGACGCGTTCGAAGCGAATGCCGCGCCGGCTGAGGCGATGTTCTCCGATCCGACAGCTTCGTTTGCTGATTTAAACGAGGACCTTGCGACCGAAGCTGCGACTCCTGTTGTTGCCAGTGAGGATGAAGGCGAGCGGCGCGAGAACATGATGCGGCAGGAGCTGGAAAGCGTCGACTTCTACATCGCGCAGGGTTATTCGGACATCGCGGTCGATACGCTCGAGATGCTCGAACGGCAATTTGGACCACATCCTGACATTCAGTCGCGACGCGATAAACTCACAGTGGCGACGGATGGGCAGCCGGCGGTTGAAGCGCCGGCAGTGTTTGAGTTTGGCGGGGTCGAAGAGCTGCCGGTGGCGCACGTTGAAGAGGCGATTGCGTTCGACGACGAGAGCGCGTACGCCGCGCTCGCCGGTGAACCCGTGCAGGCGGTGAGCGGCAACGATTCGCATCCGCATGATGACTTCGCGGTCAAGGCGCCCGTCGCGGGCGGGATCGATGCGGGGCTCGCGGAGTTGTTTGAAGAGTTTCGTGAGGCGGAAGAAGGCGACATCGTCACTGAAGACTTCGAGACGCATTACAACATGGGCACCGCGTATAAAGAGATGGATCTGGTTGACGAAGCGATCCAGGAGTTTCAGACTTCGGTAGGTTTGGTGAAGCCGGCTGACGGTACGTCGCGCTTCTTGCAATGCTGCAACATGCTCGGTCATTGTTTCGTGCAGAAGGGAATGCCGGAAGCGGCGGTGCTCTGGTTCAAGAAGGGCTTGTCCGCGCCGGGGCACAGCGAGGACGAGTACCAGGCGATGCGTTACGAGTTGGCGTCGGCTTACGAGCAACTCGGCGATTTCAAGCACGCACGCGAGTTTTACACGGAAGTTTACGGTGTGGACGTGTCTTATCGCGAAGTGGCTGACAAGCTCAGTCAACTTAAAGGCAAGTAAACCCATCCACAGATTACACAGATTCGGCGTAATCTGTGGATGGCTTTGGTAGTTATTATGTCAGCGAAGCTCAGTGTTGTCTTTTACATCATTCTCTGCATGGAGATTGGGATCGCGTTGACGGTGGCGCCGTGGTGGCCGCAAGGAATGTGGGGCTTTGGCGACTGGGGCAACAACTTCTTCCTGTTATATGCGGCGCAGAAGACGGGCATTCATGGTTTGCAGGCGGTGGTCGCGTCAGGATGGGTGCGCGGCGCTGTTAGTGGCATCGGCCTGCTGAACCTCGGCATCGCGATCTGGGAGATCTTCCACTTCCGACAAACCGTCACCGCGCTGCAAAATCAGATTGCGCCGCCGCGAGAACCTGATGCTCGACCTGCCACGACCGATTCTCTACGCGATAACGAGCGGCACGACGACCAGCCAAACAACTCGTGACGATCCGGAGTTTGCTTCCATTCTTCATCTGGTTGAAACCGCAGTAATCCGCCAGATCCCTCTTTTTCAGATTCGCGAAAAAAGGCTACCGGCGCGGACACTCTATGAACTCGTCTCTCGTGCCGCAGAGATCACGCGTGGTAGCGCAACTCGTTTGCTCGTCAATGATCGTTTCGACGTAGCGCGCGCCGCAGGCGCTGACGGCGTGCATTTGACGACTTTGTCTTTACCGGCGCGCGTGGTACGTGAAGTTTGTGGTGCGGAGTTTTTGATTGGCGTGTCGACGCATTCGCTCGACGAAGCGCGACGGGCGCGTGATGAAGGCGCGGACTTTGTCGTGTTTGGTCCGGTGTTTGAGACTGAATCGAAGCGTGCCTATGGTCCACCGCAAGGATTAGAGAAGTTGCAACGCGTGACGAGTGAGTTGCGCTCGTTCCCGGTGCTGGCGATCGGCGGTGTGACACTCGATAATGCCGAGAGTTGTTACGCGGCAGGCGCGAGTGGTTTTGCGGGGATCAGTTGGTTCGCTCAATAACGATGCGTGCACTCGATAACGACAGACCGGTTGTATTGACGATCGCGGGGCTCGATCCTTCGGGTGGCGCGGGCATCGTTGCCGACATCAAGACGATCGCTGCGTTCGGCTGTTTTCCGGCTGCCGCGATCACGTCGATCACATTCCAGAACGCGCAACGTGTTTTCGGCGCGGAGCATCAGTCCGCGGCGACACTGCGCGCGCAAGTCAAGCCGATCGTCGCAAACGCGCGCGTGTCAGCAGCTAAAACAGGCATGTTGCCGACGGCGGAGATTGTTAGAGAAGTCGTGCGGTTGTTTCGTGAAGAGGATCTGCCCGCGCCTGTCGTCGATCCCGTGATGGTCTCGACTTCAGGTCACGATCTGATCGGCGGAGAAGCGTTTCAGATTCTAAAAAACGAACTGTTACCTCTAGCCCGCCTGGTAACGCCAAACATCACCGAAGCCGAGCGCCTCGCCGGCTTTTCCATCCACTCCGAAGCTGATATGAAGCGCGCCGCAGAAGCCATCAAAACTCTCGGCGCGCCTGCGGTGTTAGTTAAAGGGGGACACAGATCGGAGCTACTTGCGGACGCGGAGGATATATTGCTCGACGACACTGGCAGATTTAGCGAGTTTCGCGAACCTTACATCGACGTCGGTGAAGTTCACGGCACCGGCTGCACCCTATCAGCCGCCGTTGCTGCCTCTTTGGGAAAGGGACTGACTTTAAGAGACGCAGTCGGAGCCGCGAAAAAATACCTCACAGTTCAGATCCATGCTTTAAGATCCGTCTAATCTCCGTTCTCGATAGTGACCTTCTCCATCTTGATCTCTTGGGTGGGCCTGTCGCCACGATCCGTTTGCGACGTCGCGATCGCGTTAACAACGTCCTGTCCTTCAGTCACGCGCCCGAAGATCGTGTAGCTCGGCGGTAGCGGATAGTCCACGTGCATGATGAAAAACTGCGATCCGTTCGTGTTTGGACCAGCATTCGCCATCGCCACCGTCCCCGCTTTGTAACCGCGCTGATAAACCTCCGACTTCGGGTTGATCTCGTCATTGAAACGCCCGCCCCACGCCGACTCGCCACCGCGCCCGGTGCCCGTCGGATCGCCGCCCTGGATCATGAAGCCTTTGATTACCCGGTGAAAGATGATGCCGTCGTAGTAACCACGCTCCGCGAGGGTAATGAAATTCTCCGTCGTCTTCGGCGCGTCCGACTCCAACAGCTCGACGCGAATGGTGCCTTTGTTTGTTTGAATTACTGCCGTTCGATTTGCCATTTATGTCTCCTTACCGGGTTGAAGAATGAATCGTTCGATTGCCAGGGCCACGCCATCTTCGACATTCGACGCGGTCGGATGCAAGCCGGGAATCTCGCGCAACGTGAGCGGCGCATTCGCCATAACCACGCCGGTGCCCGCGAAAAGCAGCATCTCGAGATCGTTGTAATTGTCGCCGACGGCCATGATCTCTTCCGCGTCGATGTTCAACTCCGCTGCCGCCGCGGCCACACCCGCGCCTTTCGAAGCCGCCGGATTCACGACGTCGACGAGCGTGAAGTCCTGTTCGAAATACTTCGTGCTGAGAACTTTCACACTATCGCCCAATTCCGACTTGAGCAACTCCTCGAGTTGGTCCATCGCCACACAACGCCCGGAAAACGCGAGATGAATGGGTTCATGATCGAGGTAGTCTTCCAGCGAGTCAACCTGCTGGACGGCGCTTCGTCCTTCTTCGCCGCCGTGCAGACGCGTCGCCCACGTGATGTAGCGATGAACCGCGACGTTGTCGCCGCTGAGATGATCGTAAACGAGTACGCCCAAGCCCTCATGATCGTCGCTCAACAGCGCATCAGCGCCTGCGCTGCGTCCAACGCGCAACGATTCGCGCGCGGCGTCTAGCGGCAACGGCAGCACGGCGACTGTTTGCAACGTTTCCGCGTGCTTCGTAAGCGCGCCGTTGTGCGAGATCAGCGGCACGTCGAGACCGAGCTCGAGCGCAACTGGTCGCGAGTCGCGAAAGCGGCGGCCGGTGACGAGTGCGACGCGCACGCCCGCGGCGCGCGCGTTTTCGATTGCGTTCAGGTTTCGTTGAGTAATGCGGCCACGAGGATCGAGTAGTGTTCCATCGAGATCGAGCGCCACCAGCCTTATCGCCATAAAGACCGACAAAGTAGCATTCACACTCAGACAGATCAAACCAACCCGCCAACGAGTAGTGCCCCAATTTGAACTTGCCCTTACCTGGGACCGCAGGCGTCTCGCCTGCAAGGCTGCGGACTAAGGGTGCTCTCTGCCATGCGTTGCAGGCGAGACGCCTGCGGTCCCAGGTAATTAAAGCACTACTCGCCCATGAACGCGCCGAAGAACTTTCTTGCGCCTATTGCAAGCCGTTTACTGCGTCTGCGAAACTAAAACTATGAACATCACACATCTTGAATGCGGCCTCTGCGGGCTGAAGCATGAGGCACGTCGGTTGCTCAACCTCTGTCGCGAATGCGGTAAACCGTTGCTGGTGCGTTACGACCTCGACCAAGCCGCTCGCACGTTAACGAAAGAATCTTTGCCGGCGCGTCGCGCAGATTTGTGGCGTTATCGCGAAGTGCTGCCGGTTGAAAACGACGAGAACATCGTTTCGCTCGGCGAAGGCTGGACGCCGCTGCTGAAGGCAAACAATCTCGGCGCACGCATCGGGATCAAAGAGCTTTACATCAAAGATGAGTCGCAGAATCCGACACAAAGTTTTAAGGCCCGCGGCATGGCGACGGCAGTTTCGATGGCCAAGGAACTCGGCGTTGCCAAGCTGGCTGTGCCCTCCGCCGGAAACGCGGCAGGCGCCCTCGCGGCTTACGCCGCTCGCGCCGGACTCGAGTGCTTCATCTTTATGCCTCGAGATACGCCGCGCGCCAATGTAGTCGAATGCGAACTGACCGGCGCGCACGTCACGTTGATGGACGGACTCATCACCGATTGCGGCGCGGAAGTCGGGCGGCGCAAAGAAGCGGAAGGCTGGTTTGACGTTTCGACTTTGAAAGAACCGTATCGCGTCGAAGGCAAGAAGACGCTCGGTTACGAGCTCGCTGAACAGCTCGATTGGGAACTGCCGGACGTAATCATTTATCCGACCGGCGGCGGCACCGGGCTGATCGGAATGTGGAAAGCGTTCGACGAGATGGAGCGGATGGGTTGGATCGGAAGCAATCGGCCACGCATGGTGACGGTCCAGGCAGCAGGTTGTGCGCCGATCGTGCGCGCGTTTGAAAAGGGTGAACGCTTCGCTGAAGAGTTTCCGAATGCGGCGACGACGGCGTCGGGTTTGCGAGTGCCGAAAGCGATTGGCGACTTTCTGATTCTCGATGCGCTGCGCGATTCAGGTGGAACGGCGGTCGCGGTGACGGATGAAGAGTTGCTCGCGGCGACTAAGGAGATTGGTTCGGCCGAAGGAGTGTTTTGCGCGCCCGAAGGCGCGGCGTGTTTGCCCGCGTTGCAGAAGTTGATGGCGAGCGGGCAGGTGAGTGAGAACGATCAAGTGGTGTTATTCAACACGGGGTCAGGAGTGAAGTATATGGAATCCTTCTCATCCGTGTAATCCGTGTTAAAGGAAGGTACGAAGTGAGGTTCCTTAGCTGTCTTCTTGTTCTGTTGTTTTTGGCTCCCCTTGTTTCGGCGCAACAACCAGCGCCGTGGTTGACGGACACCGAGCGCGCGCAGTTTGAAGAGCTGCGCCGCAGCGGTCTCGACGCGCTCTACAACATCGACTACGACAAAGCGCAACGCGACTTCAAACAGATCGTGCAGCTTTATCCGAACCATCCCGGTGGTTATCAGTTGCTGGCCGCGCGGCTCTGGATCAAGACGCTTTACGAGTCGCGCCGTCTGCAAGCGTCGCTTTACAGTGGCGAAACGTTCTACACCAACGGCGACGACAAGGTCGATCCGAAGATCGTGACGGAGTTTCGTAATCTCACGCGCGAAGCGAAACGTCTTGCCGAAGCCAAACTAAAACAAGAGCCGAAGAACATTGAAGCACTCGATTTCCTCGCGAACACGGAAGGCTTGAAAGCGTCGTTCGAAGAAGCGGTTGAGCGCCGACACTTCGCGGCGTTGCGCGACGGCAACGACGCGGTCGATCATCATCGCGAAGTGTTAAAGCTCGATCCGTCGTACGTGGACGCGCAGATTACGATCGGGCTTTACGAATATGTCGTTGGATCGTTGCCGTTGCCGGTGAAGATACTCGCGGGCGCGACGGGTTATCGCGGTTCGAAGAAGCGCGGTTTGAAGATGCTCGAAGAAGTGGCTGAGAAAGGCCACTGGTCGCAGGATGATGCGAAGTCGGTGTTGATTCTGCTCTACACGCGTGAAAAGCGTTTTGAAGACGTAGTGAAGTTGACGCGTGAGTTGAGTGCGAAGTATCCGCGCAATTACTTGTTGCGACTGGAAACGGCGGACGGGCTGGTTTCGCTGGCGGCGCAGAAGCGGAAAGAGAAGGACGTTGCGGGCGCAGTGCAGGCGGAGAAAGAAGCGTTTGCGACATTTGATGAAGTGATTCGCGATCGCAACGTGCGTGAGGCTGCGGGACGCGCGTTGGATCTGGTTCACTTCAAGTATGGTGAGGCGTTGTTGACGGCGGGTTTGAACGAGCGTGCGGCGAAGGAGTTTTTGTCGGCGACGAAAGTCGCTCAGGCGGAACCGGGCCTAGTGACGATGGCCCATCTCTACGCGGCGCGTGCTTACGACGTGGCGGGCAAGCGTGAGGAAGCGCTGGGGCAGTACAAAGAGGTGCTCGCGCGTCCGAATATTTACGACGCGCACGAAGAAGCAAAGCGCGGCATGAAGCAGGCGTACAAGGCTGAAGCTGTCGCGCGACCACTCGACGTGAGCACCAACTGATCTTTTTTGGGTAAATAAACTGTGGCTAAGGTTGGTAGTAATGGTAGTTCTAGTGTGACGCGTCCGCGGCGGTTGTTGTTGTGCCTGGACGGCGTGCCTCACAAACTGATCGAAGCCGCTCGCCACCGGGGACTGTTCGACGCCTTTGGACCACCCTCACGACTCCTCTCACCATTTCCTACGATGACCAACGTCGCACTTTCTGCCATGCTCGGCGCGACGCCGCCCGCGGGTTACGAGAGTCTCTATTTCGATCGCTCAGCGCGCGAACTGCGGGGCGGGATTCGCAAGTATCTCGGCCGCCGCACGCCCGACAAGATCCCGTCGTCGTACATGGACGATCTCGACTACCAGGAGCCGTTGCCGTTTGAGTTTTTGATCTACGTGGCGCCGGAGTCAATCTGGCGCGCGGACATGGGGAAGTTTCGCGAACGCTTTCGCGCGGCGCCGCAGGATCGCGATTACTTCGCGTTTCTGAAAGCCACTGACGGGTTGTTGCACAGTCAGGGACCGGCGCGGCTTGCGGTTGCGTTGGAGTCGCTCGACAAGATCTTGACGGAGATTCGCGAGTACTGCGGCAACGAAACCGAGATCGTGATGTTTTCCGATCACGGGATGAACCTCGAGAAGAACCGGCGCGTGCATTTGCGGTCGGCGTTGCAGCGCAGAGGTTTTCAGGTGGTGATTCCAGCGTTTGGGTTGTGCAGTTATGTGGCGATGTACTGTAACGAGCAGGTGATTCCGGAGGTGGCGCGGGCGGTAGTTGAAGTTGAGGGAGTCGACTTCGCGATTTATAAGGATGGGGCTTCGGTTGTTGTTGAGAGTGAGCGGGGCTGGGCGCGGATCGAACACGAACTCGGCGACTTTCGGTACCTGGTTGAGACGGGAGATCCGCTCGAACTAACCTCTTTTAGCCACGGATTGAAAACCGATAAAGAGTGGTTCGAGAAGACGGCGTCGCACAAATATCCCGACGCCGTGCCCAATCTCTATAAATCCCTCTTCACGTCGCGTGTGCAGCACACGGCAGACGTGCTCGTTAGTCTCAAAGACGGTTACTACTTCGGTTGGTCGCCATTTGGACGCTTCGTCAATCTCGAAGCCACGCACGGCAACGCGCTGCAATCGAGCTCGAACGCTTTCCTCATGAGCACGCATCGACAGTTCCCACCGTACGTGCGCGCCGACGACGCGAAGGCGTTGTTGCGAGAGTGAGTTGAGGCTTGTATTGTTGCCTCACGATGACAGCGCTCGCGGTCGAAACCTTTTCTCTCGTCAAACAGTTCGGCGATTTTGTTGCGGTTGACCATATTGATCTACAAGTCAATCGCGGCAGCTTCTTCGGGTTTCTCGGCCCGAACGGCGCCGGTAAATCCACCACCATCAAAATGCTCACCGGCCTGCTCGCGCCAACTAGCGGCAAGCTGCGCGTCCTGGATTTCGACGTCTCCGAACAGTCGATAGAAGTGAAACGACGCATCGGCGTCGTGCCTGAAGATCTCAACCTCTTCGAACGACTCACCGGCGCGGAGATGCTCGCTTTCACCGGACGCATGTACGGACTGCAAAAGGACGACATCGCGCAACGTTCGAAAGAGCTGCTCGAATTGATGGAGCTGCAGGACGACCCGAAGAAGTTGATTATCGAATACTCGCACGGCATGAAGAAAAAACTCTCGCTCGCGTGCGCGCTGATTCATCGGCCGGAAATACTCTTTCTCGACGAGCCGTTCGAAGGCGTCGACGCGATAGCCTCGCGCACGTTGAAAGATCTCCTGTCGCGTCTCACCATGCGTGGTCTAACAGTTTTCCTCACGTCACACGTGCTCGAGATCGTCGAACGTCTTTGCACTGACATCGCGATCATCGCGCAGGGCAAACTACTCGCTTCCGGTTCGTTGAACGAACTGCGCAAAGGCATTCGCATGGAAGGCGTCGAAGGAGATGGGCAGGGACCAGTCTCGCTCGAAGAGTATTTCATCCACGTTGTGGGCGGCACGCGCAGCGCCGGCGAAGAAGACGTGCTGCAATGGCTGACGTAACGCGCTGAAACCATTCTCACGTGGGTCGCGTATCAGAGTCCCATGAACGACACACTTTCCTCCGCCTTCAATGCTTATCGTCGTTACCGCGCCGCAAAAGCCCAAAGCAAGCTGTACCGGGCGGTGCGCTACGTCTTCGTCTCACTGGCGGCCGCATACGTGTTGTTGCTTTGTTTTCCCCAAGTACTCTTCGCGCACCAGGTCACGTACAAAAACTTCACCGTTTACTCGCGCCAACCATTAGACCAGAACGTCTACGCGATGCTCGATAAAGTCGAAGCTCGCCTTGCGACTTCCGAGGTAAACAACACGCAAGTCAGAGC
>DASXXL010000094.1:0-2921 GCA_036503085.1 Pyrinomonadaceae bacterium
AGTTTCGATCTGCTCGCGCACTTGCGCGTACACGGGGCTGTGGGAGCGGTCTTTAAGTTCGATATTCATCACCTACCAGCGAAACTTTACGAATTCAATTTCACGCAAAGCTGCGAATCAAAGTGTGCGGGTCACTTTTGATAACGAACGCGGCGCGTCGGGATTGAGTCCCTTCGCTTCCGCCAACAACGCCGCAAAGAGCTGCCCGGGCACGATGTAAGGAATCGGCGCGAGAAACTCGTCGATCTCGCGCGACATCACGATCGACCGCGTACACATGCGCGCCGCTTCGAGATCGCTTGTGATCGCGAGTGTGTCGGCGTGCAATTCACGCAAGCGCTCAATTAAATCTTTCGTTCCCGACAGCATGAATCCCGGCGGCGCAAACAGGATCACCGGAAAATGACGTTCGACCATCGCGAGTGGTCCGTGCAGAAAGTCGGCTGACGAAAAGCGCTCCGCCACAACATAACAAGTCTCCATCAACTTCAACGCCAGCTCGTACGCGTTCGCGTAAGCGAGACCACGACCGACCACAACGCAGTTTTCCATGAACACGTAACGCTGCACGAGCTCGAGTATCGCGGGCTTCTGCTCGAGCGCTTCGTGGACGAACTGCGGAATCGCTTCGTACGAGAACGCGGGTTTCGTCTGGGCCAGCTCTGCGGCGAGCATATAAAAGAGGAGCATCTGGCCGGTGAACGTCTTCGTCGCAGCGACGGAACGTTCGCGGCCGCCGTGCGTGAGCAACGTCTCATCGACGAGCTTCGTCATCGACGAGCTCGCTTCATTAGTGATGCCGATGGTGTAAGCGCCGCACTCACGTGCGTTCGCCAGAACGCGGTTAATGTCCTCGCCTTCGCCCGACTGCGACACGCCGACAACAAGCGCGTGGTCCAATCGCAGTTTCGCGCCGTAGATCGTGTGTACCGAAGGAGCGGAAAGTGAAACGGGAATGCCGGTGGTGATTTCGAGCAGGTAGCGGCCAAACAACGCTGCGTTGTCGGAACTGCCGCGGGCGACGAGAACGATCAGTTTGATGTCGCGGGCTTTCAGCGACGTGCCGAGTTTGGCGAGTTTGCCTCGCTCCTCCGCGATGGTGCGTTCGAGTGCGGCGGGCTGCTCGGCGATCTCTGCGAGCATTAATGACATTGTACGTTTTTGGTTTGCGCTCTGTGTTAATCTCCTCCGCAAAAAATCACGAGGAACAACAGAGCTTGCCGACTACTCTAACACGAAGTTTACTTTTTGGACTGGTGATTGGTGTCGCACTCGGTGTCGTGCAGGGACAGGATCGGATTTCAATTATTCCGCAGCCGCGACAAGTGACTGTTATTAGCGAGAGGTTTCCACTCGCAGGTGCGCACGTTGTGCTCGCTGATCCGAAATCTGCGGAGGACCGGTTTGCAGCGGAGGATTTCCTGGCGGATGTCAAAGAGGAGGGGATTAATTCAAAGATTAAAGGTGGGCGAGATCGCAAGGCTATTTTAATCGGGCAGATTGGATTGGCGACCATACAAAAGGCGTTGAAGGCGGCGAACGTTGATGTGCCCACGACTTTGAATGAAGAAGGTTACATGTTGCACGCGGATGCGAAGGGCGTGGTGATCGCCGGTGGTTCGGCGGCCGGTGTGTTCTACGGTTTGCAGACGCTCAAACAACTCGTGCGTGGTGAAGGCGCTGAAGCGTATGTTCAGGGCGTGCACATTGTTGATTGGCCTGCGATGCGCTGGCGCGGTGTCTCTGATGATATCAGCCGTGGTCCAGTGCCGACCGTCGCTTACATCAAGCGACAACTGCGCACCTTCGCTGCTTACAAACTAAATCTCCACTCCTTCTACATGGAGCAAACCTTCGCCAGCAGCGCGCATCCGCTGATTGGGCCAGCGGGCGGCTCGCTCACGCCCGACGAAATTCGCGAGCTCGTCGCATATGCGAAGTCGTATCACATCGAACTCGTCCCCGAGCAACAGACGTTCGGCCATCTGCACAAAGCACTCAAACTCGAGAAGTACGCTCCGCTCGCAGAGACCCCATACGGCGACGTGCTTTCACCGCAACAGGAAGGCACGTACGCGCTGATCGCCGACTGGTATCGGGAGCTCGACAAGATTTTTCCCGGGCAGTTTTTTCACATCGGCGCTGACGAAACGTTCGAGCTCGGCCAGGGACAAAGCCGCGAAGCGGCGCGCACGCGCGGCGTCGGCGCGGTTTACTTCGAACATCTCAATCGCGTTCACGACCTGCTCAAGCCTTACAATCGCAAGCTCATCTTCTGGGGCGACATCGCGCTCAATCATCCCGATCTCATCGGCAGCATTCCGAAAGATTTGATCGTCGCGAACTGGGATTACGCGCCGCGCGACAATTTCGCCGCGCGGATCGATCCGTTCAAAAATGCGGGACTGCAACAGCTCGTCTGTCCCGGTGTCGGCGGCTGGAACCAGATCTTTCCGAACGTCGATAGCTCGTCGAAGAACATCATTAACTTCGTGCGCGACGGCCAGGCCGCGGGCGCGCTCGGCATGCTCAACACGACGTGGGATGACGATGGCGAAACGTTGTTCGAGGTGGGTTGGTATGGGATCGTGCTCGGTGCGGCTGCGTCGTGGCAATCAGGGGCTTTGGATCAAAGCAGATTCGATGCGGATTTTGATTGGGCGTTTTTCGGGAGCGACGGCGATCAGTTTGTGAAGGCGATTCACGCGCTTGGGAGTGTGAACACGATCTTAGGCACTCGCACGACTGACGATCTGTTCTGGCGCGATCCGTTTACGACTCCGTTTCAAAACGACGCGCGCGCGAATGCCTGGAAGATTCGGCAGATGCGTTTACAAGTTGAGACAGCGCTGGAAAATCTTCTGAGGAACCGGCAGCGTGCGCGTCGCAACGCGAGTATGATTCCGGCGATGATTCTCGCG
>DASXXL010000095.1:0-5627 GCA_036503085.1 Pyrinomonadaceae bacterium
CGACGTCTTCGTCGTCGGAGAAGTTGGAACAGACGGCAAACCACGCGAAGCCGAGGCAAAAGTTCACGAAGTACGGGAAAACTTTTTGCAGACGATGGAGATTCCGCTGTTGCTCGGCCGCCACCTGAACCCGCAGGACGACGCACACGCGCCGCCGGTCGCGATCGTCAATCAAGCCTTCGCGCAGGCCCACTTCGGCAATGAAAGCCCGATTGGCAAACGCTTCAGTTTTGATCCCGACAAACCCGGCGAGATCGAGATCGTCGGTCTCGCACGCGACACGAAGTACACGAGTCAACGCGAGGATGTGCGGCCGACGGTTTACCGCTCGTGGCGACAAGTGTTGCGCCGGATGCAGTCGGGAACGGTTGAAGTACGCACCGGCGGCGATCCTGCGGCTTTCGTTGCGGGCATTCGCTTAGCGATGCACGACGTCGACAGTAACCTGCCGTTGAGCAACATCCGCACGCAGATCGAACAAGCGGATCAAACTCTCGCAATGGAACGCATGTTTGCGAAGCTTTTGACGCTGTTTGGCGTGATGGCGCAGGCGCTGGCGGCGGTTGGTCTGTATGGCGTGATGGCGTTCACGGTGGCCCAACGCACGCAGGAGATCGGCATTCGCATGGCGCTCGGCGCGAACCGCGCAAACGTGTTGGCGATGATCCTGCGACAGGGAATGGCGTTGACGTTGATCGGGATCGCCGTTGGACTCGGCGCGGCGTATGCGTTGACCAAGTATCTCGAGAGTTTGACGGGGTTGCTGTTTGGCGTTGAGCCGCGCGATCCGTGGACGTTTGCGGCGATCAGCGGGTTGTTGGCCGTGGTGGCGTTGGTGGCTTGTTTGGTACCGGCGCGACGAGCGACGAAAGTCGATCCGCTGGTCGCGCTCAGGTACGAGTGAGGAACAGGGATTTACACAGATGATTACGGATCTTAAGCACGGGTTGCGACGGTTGCTGAAGAACCCCGGGTTGACGCTGGTGGCGGTGTTGACGCTGGGCCTCGGCATCGGCGTGAACACGGCGATCTTCAGCGCGGTCGATTCCGTGTTACTGCGTCCACTGCCGTTCAACGATCCGGCGCGGCTCGTGGCCGTGTGGGAACACACGCCGCATCTCGGCATCGCGCAGAACCACATGGCGCCAGCGAACTTCTTCGACGTGCGCAATCACAACGACGTCTTCGAGGGAGTCGGCGCGTTCAGTGATCTCAGCACAAACCTCACCGGCGCGGGCGAGCCGGAGCGTTTGGCAGGACAACTCGTCACGGCAAACGTTTTCAATTTGCTCGGCGTGCCAGCGGCGTTGGGCCGCACGTTCGCGGCTGACGAAGATCAAATCGGTCGCGAACACGTCGTGGTATTGAGCGACGCGTTGTGGCAACGGCGTTTCAATCGCGATCCGGGAATCATCAATCGCACGATTAACCTCAACAGCGAAGCGTTCACGGTGATCGGCGTGATGCCGCGCGGGTTTTTCTTTCCTGAGCGTGAAGCGGAGTTGTGGATTCCGTGGGCCATGGAGCCTGACCAGGCGAGCGGACGCGGCGATCATTACCTGCGCGTGCTCGCCCGTCTCAAACCCGGCGTGACGATCGAGCGCGCGAATGCGGAAACCGAATCTCTTGCCGCGCGTTTGGCTACTGATTATGCGCGCACGAACGAAGACCTCGGCATTCTCGTCCGCTCGTTTCAACAGGATTACGTTGGCGATCTGCGTCTGCCAATCCTGATCCTGTTCGCCGCAGTCGGTGTGGTGTTGCTGATTGTCTGTGCGAACGTCGCGAACCTGTTGCTGGCCCAGGCGACGACCCGACGGCGCGAGATCGCGATCCGCATGGCGGTCGGCGCGAAGCGTTGGACCATCGCGCGGCAGTTTCTGATCGAGAGTTTGTTGCTGGCCGCAGGCGGCGGGCTGTTAGGGGTGCTCGCCGCCATTTGGGGAGTTGAAGCGCTCTCGAAATTGCTTCCCGAGAGTCTCTCGAAACTTCAGGCGATCGGCATCAATGGCCGGGTGCTGTTGTTTACGCTCGCGGCGGTCGTGGTTACGGCGATCGCGTTCGGCGTCGTGCCCGCGTTGCACGCGGCGCGCGCGAATCCCGGCGAGAGTTTGAGTGAAACGGGCAGAGATTTGAGCGGCGGAATTTCCGGGCGTCACGTGCGACGTTTGCTCGTCGTTTCGGAAGTGGCTTTGGCGGTCGTGCTGCTCGTCGGTGCGGGTTTGCTGGTCCGAAGTTTTCAAAGGCTGCGTGAAGTCGATCTCGGCTTCAAGACTGACAACCTGCTGACGATGCGCATGGAACTGCCGATGCCGAAGTATCTCAAGCCCGAAGCTCGCGCGGCGTTTTACGGTGAGCTGCTGCGCCGCGTTGATGAGATTCCCGGCGTTGAATCAGCGGGCATGATCTCGTTCCTTCCGTTGTCCACGAGTGGCATGAAGTTCAACTTCAGCGTCGAAGGACGCGCGATGCCGGGCGATGCGAATTTGCCGTTCGCTCTCTATCGCTCCGTCAGTCCCGATTACTTCCGCGCCACCGGAATTCCGTTGCAACGCGGCCGCTTCTTCGACACGCACGATGCGGCCGACACACAGCCGGTCGCCGTGGTGAACCGCAAACTCGCCGAACAATTCTGGCCCGGTGAAGATCCGACCGGAAAGCGTTTGAAGGTTGGACCACCAGACGCGCCGAATCCGTGGGCCACTGTCGTCGGCGTCGTCGGCGACGTGCGCCAGAACGGTTTCTATGGCGAACAGCAGTTTGAGTTGTACGTGCCTTACGCGCAGGAGCGACGGTCGTGGGTCGCGCCGCGCGATCTCGTCGTGCGAACGAGTGGCGACGCCGCCTCGATCGCGGGCGCGGTGCGGCAAGCGGTTTGGGCGGTAGACAAAGACCAGCCGGTTTCGAACGTGCGCACGATGAACGAGGTCTTCGCGGCGGCGATCGCGCGCGAACGCTTTCAGATGTTGCTGCTCGCTTTGTTTGCATCGCTCGCGCTCGTGCTCGCGTGTGTCGGTCTTTACGGCGTGATATCTTACGCGGTCGCCCAACGCACACACGAGATCGGAGTGCGCATGGCGCTCGGCGCGCAACGGCGCGACGTGTTGCGGCTCGTTATTCGACAGGGAATGGTGCTCACGCTCGCGGGCCTCGTGCTCGGCACGATCGGCGCGCTCGCGGCGACCCGCGTGATGACCGATCTGCTTTACGGAGTTACGGCCACGGACGCGATCACCTTCATCAGTGTTGCGGGCCTGCTGCTGGTGGTTGCTTTACTGGCTTGTTATCTGCCCGCTCGCCGCGCGACGAAGGTCGATCCGCTCGTCGCGCTTAGGTACGAGTAACAAAGCCATCCACAGATTACACAGAAAAAACTCTGCGTAATCTGTGGATGGCTTGAGGAAAAGACATGGACGCCCTTATCAAAGATGTGCGCTACGCCGCGCGGATGTTACAGAAGCAGCCGGGATTTACTCTCGTCGCGATCGTTACGCTCGCGCTCGGCATCGGCGCAAACACCGCGATCTTCAGTCTCGTAAACAGCATCCTGTTGCGGCCGCTGCCTTATCGCGAGCCGGATCGTTTGGTGCGCATGATCCAGTCGAGTCCGAAACTCGATCTCGCGACTTGGGGCGTTTCGCAAGCGGACTTCGCGGCTTATCGCGATCAGAATCGCACGTTCGAAGCGGTTGCGCTCTTCAACAGCAACGGCACTAACCTCACCGGTGTTGGTGAGCCGGAACGATTGGCAGTGACCAATGCTACGTCCGACTTCTTCAAGGTCCTCGGCATCAATCCGCTGCTCGGCCGCACGTTCGATCGTGGCGAAGACAGCGCTGGAAAAAACGGCGTGTGCGTCATCAGTTATGGCCTCTGGCAACGTCGTTTCGGCGCCGATCCAAACATCGTGGGGCGCACCTTGAGCCTTAACAACACCCCGACGCAAATCGTCGGTGTGATGCCGGCTGACTTCAAGTTTCCGCGCGTCGAGATCGATCTTTGGGTTCCGCTCGCTTTCGACGAGAAACGAACCGCGCCTTATTTCTATCAGATAATCGGGCGGCTCAAACCGGACGTGCAGTTGGCCCAGGCACAGGCCGATACCACCCAGGTGCTGCAAGACTTCGGCCGGCAACATCCCACTTCAAGCGAATTCGTCGGCATCCCCGAAGGAAATGGTCCAAGGACCATCGTGACGCCGCTCAAGGAAGTGCTCATCGGCAAGACGCAGAAGCCGTTACTGGTATTGCTGTCGGCAGTGGCCCTAGTGCTGCTGATCGCGTGTGCAAACGTCGCGAATCTTTTGTTAGCGCGCGCCACGGCTCGTACCAGAGAAATGTCGGTGCGCGTTTCGCTCGGCGCGACGCGTTGGCGCATCGCGCGACAACTGTTAACTGAAAGCCTGTTGCTTTCCACGGTGGGCGCGATCACCGGCGTCGGTATCGCCGCTTACGGCATTCGCATAATCAACAAGCTGCCGATCGGCGGCATCCCGCGCATTGAAGAAGTGCGTTTGAGCGGCACCGTGCTGTTGTTCACCGCGGCGCTGACCGTCCTGACCGGATTGTTGTTTGGCTTTATGCCTGCCGTGCGCGCGTACGCGATGGGGATGGCCGCGGGCCTGCGTGAAGGCGCGCGCGGCTCCGCAACTCAGCGTCGTCTCAACGCCGCGCTCGTTGCCGTGCAGTTTGCGCTTTCATTAATTCTCTTAATCGGCGCGGGCTTACTGCTGAAGAGTTTTCAACGTCTCAATGCAGTCGACCTCGGTTTCAATCCGGAACAGACGTTGACGATGGTCGCGACTCTCCCGGCCGCGAAATATCCGAACCAAGAGCAGGCGCTGCAGTTTTATAATCGCGCGCTCGAGGAACTACGAACCGCGCCGGGCATCAAGTCCGTTGGTCTCACTACGAATCTGCCTTTCGGTGAAGGCGCAAACGTCGACGGCTTTTTCATCGAAGGACAAGCACTGCCCTCGGGTGGCAACGTGTCCGAGTCGGCCCAGACACAATCAGAAATTCAGAGCGTCACACCCGGTACGTTTCAGGCCCTCGGAATTCCACTCCTCCAGGGCCGCGACTTCAACGACAGCGACACCAGCAAATCAACTCTCGTCACCATCATCGACGAACCACTCGCCCGGCGCTTCTGGCCGGGCGGCGACGCGATTGGTAAACGCATCGAGACGAGCGGCGATCGCGAGTGGATGACGATCGTCGGCATCGTTGGCGGCATCAAGCACGTCAGTCTCACCGAAGAGAAGCAGCCGCACATCTACATGCCATTGGCCCAGGCGCCCGCGCCGCGCGCGTCGTTTATCGCGCGTACGGATGGTCCGGCAACGGCGGCGCTGCCGACTTTCCGCGCCGCCATCAGGCGCGTCGATCCGGACATGCCTTTGTATCTCGTGCGCTCGCTGACCGAGATCATCGGACAAACACTCAGCACTCAACGTTTGACGAATATCCTGCTGACGGGATTCGCCGTCATCGCGATGTTGCTCGCCGCGGTCGGTATCTACAGCACGATGTCACTCTACGTGACGAGCCGCACGAAAGAGTTTGGGATCCGGCTCGCACTCGGCGCGCAGCCCGCGCGGCTGCGATTGAGTGTGTTGGCCCAGGCGA
>DASXXL010000096.1:0-6965 GCA_036503085.1 Pyrinomonadaceae bacterium
GCCGTCGTTGAAGTAGAGCTCGGAGATGCCGTAGTCGTTAGCGATGAAGAGATCGGGATAACCCGTGCCGCGCAGATCGGCCGCCGCTGCGGCCAGCGCCCAGCGACGCGTATCAATCCCGAGCTTCTCGCTTACTTCTTCAAACGATCCGTCGCCGAGATTGTGAAAGAGATACTTGCGTCCGCCGTTGCGCGCATACTCAAAACTCTCCGGCATGATCTTCGTTGACTTCAAATGCCAGAGATCGACATCTTCCGAATAGTAGCCGCCGAGAAAAAGATCGAGCTTGCCGTCGCGATCGTAGTCAAACCAGATCGCCGTGTTGGCGTTGACCCACGCGGGCAGCTTCGCTTTGTCGGTGACGCGCGTGAAGCCGTGGCCGCCGTCGTTGTGAAAGAGCTCCGGCTTGCCCCACTTATACAAGAAAAGATCTTCGTAACCGTCGTTGTCGTAATCGCCCCAAACCGCGCCCATCGAAACGCCGGTACCCGGCTGATTCACGTCCGCGATGCCGAGATCCACCGCGACATCCTTGAACGATCCATTTTTCAAATTGTGATAGAGCGCGTTCTTGCTGCCTTCGCCGCTGTTCGTAACGTAAATGTCGGCCCAGCCGTCGCGATCGAAATCGACGATCGAAACAGCCGCGCCCATCGACGCGACTTGCGGCATGATGTGGTTGAGTTTCGGATCGAGCGACGGCGCCTGGTGCGTGAAGTTGACGCCGATGGATTGACCGACTTCGCTCAGATGAAAACCGTAACGGCTTAACGCAGTGTCGAGCTTCGCGGGTGCGTTGCGACGCGCCGAGAGTCGCCGCACCACGAGCGGCGTCGCCAGCAGCGCGACGAAGATCACCGTCAACACAACCCTGCCTGTTTTACCTCTAATCATGGCTTTGACTCTTCTCTGTGAACCTCTGCGTCCTCTGTGTCTCTGTGGTTGTTAATCTCTCAGCAAAAGCAACCACAGAGACACAGAGGACACAAAGGTTCACAAAGGAATCATCTGCTTGTCGTTGATCTCAACACGTTCCGAAAAAGGAATCATCTGCTTGTCGTTGATCTCAACACGTTCCGAAAAACATCCGGCGTGACGTAACGCGTGTGGTAGTTTTGCCAGTCGTCCGGATGCTGACGGTATACCCACTCGTCTTCGAGTCGTCCCGCCGCAGTGTCGTACAAGTTCTTCGCGTGATACGGCAATGGCAACACAGTCTTCGAAAACGTGGAGTTGTAATCTCCGTCCTTGATCCAACCGTCTCCGACGATCACGTAATCACGCACCCAACCCGCGGGCGGCGGCGCGGGCGCGGCGAAGCGAAACGACATCTCGTCGCCGGCATTCATGATCACGTAACGATCGTCGGCGCGCAGCAACAACGCGCGCACGTCACCAAATCGCGTGTAATAGCCAATCAAGTCGCGCCAGATCTGTTTCGAGCTCGAAAGACGATTGTAGTCTGGTATTTCAGGCGACGAAGCGTTCGCCTGAGTGATGACAGAATAACCGCGATAGTGAAGATCCGCCACCTCGGGATTCAGCGGCGTGATCTTCGGCTTCGCGTCGGGAACGGGAACCGCCCACTCCAGCAAGTCCCAATACACTTCGAGGTTCGTGCGCAACCGAAGCTTGCGCGGCGTGCCGGGTTTGAAAACATTTGCGAGATCAAACAAACAGATCTTTTTGCGTCCGGCAGGAAAGCCGAGGTTCGCTCGCGCCGTTTCCCAACCACCCTTGCCGTCGGGAACTTCGAGACTCAAAGGCTTAGCTTGTTCCTGTTGTCCCTGGCTGATGGCGACGTTGATCGAAGAATCCGTCGGATGCATCCAGCCATGAGCGATGAGCACAAGCGGCCCGCTCGTTGGCGCGTCGGCGCCGAGATCGATCTCCACGTAGTGATCTCGCGTGACGCCCTGATACTTTCCGCGGCCGAAAGTATCGAGATAATCGCCGTCGAGCTTGTTGACGATGTTGGTCACGTCGTGACCGTTGTCATCGACGGCGGACGCGATCGCGTGCGGCGTGTTGACGGTCGTGATAGCCAGCTTCGCGGCTGGGATCACGAACCGCTCGTCAACAAAGACGTCGGTGCCGGCGGGATGATCGACGACCTTGAGACTAAGTTGATCGTAGTAGTACGTCTCCCACAACTCCGCGGTGATGCGCAGATCGTAATAACCATCGCGCGGCACGAGCTGATCGCCGCGGATCTTGTACCACTCTTCGGTGGCTTCGACGCGCGCGGTGCCGAGCGTGTTGATGCGCAGACCGATCGCCGAACTCCACGGCACCGAGTCTTTCACAAACTCCATCTGCTTGCCGTTCCAGGCAAACAAGAACGGACACGAACCTTTCAAACGCTGCTCGGTCACGATCTCTTTATCTGCCGGCGCTTCGAAATCAGCGCGCACGGAACCGTTGGGCCAAACGACGCGAATCACGTCGGCGGTCGTTTGATCGCCGAGACCGAAGTGCAGCAACGGTCCGGTGATCGGCTGCTTCTGCACGAGCAGTCCCGATCTGATTTCCATCTCGCCGCCGACGCCGAACGGATTGATGCGTTGATCGCCGACAGCGGTAGTGGCGCGCGGGCGCACGAGTTGCCAGTGATAGTTTTTCTTTCCTGTATTTATCCCCTCGACCGGCTTGCCATCACTCAAGCCCAACAGGTCCAGTCGCCCGTCGCCGTTCACGTCCGCAACGTCAAAAACGTTTTCGCTAACACTCTTCGCCGCGCCAAATTTCCCGTTTTCATCGCTCAGCAACACACTCGAACCCGAAACCAGATCCAGTGCGCCGTTGTTATCAACGTCAGCGATGCGCAGAACTGTCGGGCCGTTAGCCGGACTCTCGACCTTCGCCATCTCCGCAACGTCCCAGCCCGCGCCGTGATCTTTATCTGACAAACGCACGATCGCGCCGTCAGCGCGCGCGATCACGAGATCGAGCACGCCGTCGGTGTTGAGGTCCGCGACACCGAGCGCGACGGCCGGTCCCGTGTCGAACGCGAACGGCAAGTCACGTTTGCTGAACTGTCCCTGGCGCTCATTGCTGAAGACATGGACCAAACGTATCTCGTCAATGAAAGCCGCGTCGGGATCGCCGTCGCCGTCGAAGTCGGCCCAGGCGAAACTCGTGACGCCGGAGACGCCGGCGAAAGGTTGAATGTCAGTGAACGTGCCGTCGCCGTTGTTGCGCAACACGATCACGTTGCCGCGGCGCGCGCCGAGCACGATGTCGAGATCGCCGTCGGCTTCAATGTCCGCTGCCCACGCGCCGTTGTAGTCGCCATTGATCACCGCGGCGGGCAGCTTCGTATCGACCGTTACATCGACAAACGACGACGGACTATCCTGTCGAAAGAAACGCACGCCACCTGCGCCCGCGAGCACGAGATCAGTTTTGAAGTCGTAGTTGAAATCGATCTGCAAAACACCGTCGCGCGACGGCGGCGGGTTGCCAGCACCACCGGGAAACGGCAGCGTCGCGCCACTCGCGAGCCGCACCTCGGTTGCGGTGGCGGTGGCGATCACCGGCGCGTCTGTTCCGTTTAGCGCGATCGCACCGGTCCAATCTGCTTTGTCGGTTGAGGCGATCGGTGTGACGTTGAAGGCAGTGTCAGTGTCAGGCACTGCAGTTTTGAAAATCGGCGTCTCCATTTTCAGAAAACTTCGAAACGGCACGGCCTCTTCACCCGGCGGCGGTTTGATCGCCGCGAGATCGCGCCGGTACTCCGGCACGCGCACCAGCACGTTCCGCAAGAAACTCGTGCGCGTCGCGGCCGTGCGCAAGTCGCCGCTGTTCATCGCCTGCTCGAGTGCCGTCACTTGCTGTTGCACTTCGGGCGGCCACGCTGATGCGCGCGCGCTAATCTTCGCCAGCGCTGACTTCGCGGTGCCCTGGAAATTTTGTTTCGCCGAGATACGCGTCAGTTCGACGAGCGCGGCGAGATTGTCAGGCTGCGCGGCAACGATCTGCTGCACGAGTTTCTGAAACTCCTGCTCGTCGCCCTCGCGCTCGACTTCCTCCGCGAGTTTGTAAGTCGCGATCAGGTTTTTCGGATCGAGTTCGACTGACTTGCGCAACGCCGCGATCGCTTCCGCAGTTTTTCCCCGGCTGCTTTCAAGCAAACCGACGAGGTAATAGATGTTGCTGTTGTCCGGGGCGAGCGCGCGCGCGCGTTCGAGACGCTCGGCGGCGGCATCAAAGTTCTTCTGACGCAACGCGAGCAAGCCCCAGTTGGCCCAACCCGCAGGCTCAGCCGGAGCGAGCTGCGTAAACTGCGCGAGCTTGCTCTCCGCTTCAACGTCGTGACCGACCTCGAGCGCTGCGAGAGCAATGTAGAACGTGCGCACGATCTCGTTGTACTGCGGCGACGAGCGATCGGGCAGCGTCGCATTCGGCCGGCATGCGCCGAAGAAAACCAGCACGCACAAAATCAAAATTCGGCTGGTAAGCGGTTGACTTTGAAAAGTTCGCATTTATAGTCGAGGGCACTTATGCAGAGTTTCAAAACTGGCGCCTTATTGCTGGGACTGCTGATCTGCTTTCTTACCGCGCCATTAATAAGCTTAACGTCCGCTCATCGTCAAAACCCGCCGCCGAAAGCGAACGCGCGCGAAGACGCTTACCGGGCGAACAATCTGGGCGTCGCACTGCTGGAGCAGTTTAAGTATAAAGAGGCGGCGGACGCATTCAAGCGCGCGTTGCAACTCGCGCCGGATCTCTCGCTCGCCCGCATCAATCTAGGCATCGCGCTCTTCAACGTTCCCGATCTCCCGGCCGCGCAACGCGAACTGCAAGCCGCGGCGACCGCTGCGCCGAATGCGCCGCAACCGGCTTACGTGCTCGGCCTGATTGCGAAGACGCAGAACCGTCCGGACGAGGCGATCGCGAACTTTCAAAAAGTCTTGCGCGTCGATCCCAACGACGTGGGTGCGAACGTTAACCTCGGTCAAATCTACGCGCAGCAGCGCAAGTATCCGGAAGCGAGCGCGGCGCTGCGGCTCGCTGTCGCCGCCGAACCTTACAACGCCACCGCGCTTTATAACCTCGGTACCGCTTTGATTCGCGCCGGCCAGCGCGATGAGGGGCAGAAAGTCATCGCACAGTTTCAGGAGTTGCGTCAACGAGGCACGGGCACGACCTTGGGCAACAACTATCTCGAACAGGGTCGTTATGCGGAAGCTGTGTCGTCGACCGGTGCCGAACCGGAGCTCGTCGACAAGACTACGCCGGAAGTTGTTTTCACTGATGTGACGGCGAGTGCGTTGCCGGTTAATGCCGATTGGTCGAGCGTCACTGATGACTCCGCTGTGCTCTTCGACTACGACAACGATGGCGATCTGGATCTACTCGAACTGGCAGGCACTAAGGCGCGCTTGTTGCGCAATGACGGCGGCAAGTTTGTTGACGTGACCGCGCAGTCGGGCGCGTTGGCGAAAGCAACGACGGGCGTCGCCAGTGCGGTAGTCGCAGGAGATTACAACAACGACGGCAAACCGGATCTGCTGATCGTTCGCAGCAGCGGGTTGCTGCTCTATCGCAACGAAGGCGACGGCAGTTTCTTCGATGTGACTGCTGCGGCAAAGGTGACGGGCAGTCCGTCGCCGTCACGAGCGGCGGCGTTTGTCGACGTGGACCATGATGGCGACCTGGACATCTTCGTTCCCGGCAACGTGCTGTTGCGCAACAACGGCGACGGCACGTTTACCGATCAGACCGCGGCCGCGAAAGTCGAAGAGAAGATCAACGCTCGCGGAGTTGTACCGACGGATTTCGATAATCGTCGCGACATCGATCTACTCGTCGCGGCGAGCGAGAAGGTATCGCTGTGGCGCAACATGCGCGACGGCACGTTTCGCGACGTGGCGCAGGACACGGGACTGAGCGAGATCAAAGGCACGGCGAGTGTGGCGGCGGGCGACGTCAACAAAGACGGCTTTACCGATTTTTATTTCGCTCCGGTTTCAGCGGATTCGGTCGGGCAGTTTGCGTTGAGCGATGGCAAGGAAAGGTTTCAACTGACGCGCGCTCCGCTCAGTGCCGAAACGGGACCTTCGCAGTTCGTCGATTACGACGACGACGGTCTGCTCGATCTCGTCACCGCGGGAGCGCAATTGCACGTACTGCGGAACGTCGGCGACGCGTGGGTTGATGTAACGAGCAAGACCGCGCCGAAATTATCAGCGCCGGCTTCGCTGCTGTTGTCCGGCGACATCGATAACGACGGCGATACTGATCTGATCGTTGCGGTTCGTGGCGGTGGACTGCGTGTATTGCGTAACGACGGCGGCAACACGAATCGTTCGCTGCGCGTGTCGCTCGCGGCGAAGGTGAGTAATCGCGGCGGCGTGGGTTCCAAAATAGAGATTCGCGCGGGCAGTCTGGCGCAGAAGCTCGAGACGTATTCCGCGTTTCCGGCGCCCGCGCCCGCGGATGTTGTTTTTGGTCTCGGCAAGCGAACCGCGGTGGATGCAGTG
Organism: Pyrinomonadaceae bacterium; assembly: GCA_036503085.1. GTDB lineage: Bacteria > Acidobacteriota > Blastocatellia > Pyrinomonadales > Pyrinomonadaceae > PSRF01. The sequence continues at coordinate 6,486 of DASXXL010000096.1, forward strand.
CGTGTGCTCTGGCCCGCGGGCATCGTGCAGGCCGAGACGGAGATCGCCTCCGGCAAGACGCTCGCGATCACCGAGCTCGATCGTAAGCCTTCGTCGTGTCCGTTCCTTTACGCCTGGAACGGCGAGCGTTTCGAGTTCGTCACTGATTTTATGGGCGGCGGCGAGATGGGCCATCTCGATGCGCCCGGCAGTTTCAACATGCCGGATCCGGATGAGTACGTGCGCATCAGCGGCGACCAGTTGAAGGCGCGGAACGGCAGGTTGGAGTTGCGCGTGACGAACGAGTTGGAAGAAGCGCTGTTTGTCGATCGGCTGCAACTGATTGCGATCGCGCATCCGCGTGGCGTTGAGGTTTACCCGAACGAAGGGCTCAACGATCCGCCGCCGCAGTTTAAGTTGTTTACGACTCGTGGCGCACGGCCGCCGCTCGCAGCGGTAGACGTCCAGGGGAACGACGTTTTGGAACGGATTGTGCGGATC
>DASXXL010000097.1:0-8536 GCA_036503085.1 Pyrinomonadaceae bacterium
TTTTCTCGCAGCTGTTTTTCGGCGACCGAGTTCATTCCCTGAATCGCCTGGTCCAGTTTAAGGTTCTGACTCGTGTTCGGACTCACAAAACCGTAGCTGACAACTTTCTGATCCTGCTGCGCTGAGATCGCACCGGACCACGCCAGCACGAACAACAGCGACAGCGAACGAAGCACAGCTCTTCTTTTTAACGGTTTCATATTCGCGCGAGTCTACAGTACAATGCGCGCACCTTAAACCTCATCTTCAAGGAGACAACTCAATGCGACGTAGAGGCCTCACCGAACTGGCCAGCAACCCTGACTTGATTTCGGGAATTTACAACTATTGCGATCGTTGGTGTGAACGCTGTCCGCTAACTTCACGCTGCCTCGTGTTTGCCACGGAGCAGTTGGACCACAACGGCAACGGGCAGAGCCACGATCTTAACAACGAAGCTTTCTGGCACAAGCTCAGCTCCGTTCTGGTTGAGACGCAGCAGATGATCGGCGAGTGGGCCAGAGAAGCCGGCATCGATCTCACGCTCATTCCGGACGAAGAAGTGAAACCAAGTAAGCGCAAACGACAGCTCGTCGACAATCATTCGCTCGCGCGTGCGGGAAAGAAATACGCGAACGCCGCGAGCGATTGGTTTCGCGAGTTTGACCAGGCGATCGAAATCAGCGATCTGCGCGCGAGCGACGCAGATCGTGAGCAACTGGAACAACTCGAGGATGCGCGCGAAGTGATTCAGTGGTATCAGTATCAGATAGCCGTGAAGACGATGCGGGCGCTTTCGTGTCGTGATGACGGCTGGGAAGATGACCCGGAAATGGCCGAATTCCCGAAGGATTCCGACGGTTCGGCGAAAGTCGCGCTGATCGGGATCGATCGCTCGATTGCGGCGTGGCGGCTGATGCAGTTGTCGCTGCCGGAACGCGCCGCTTCGATCGTGACGCTAATTCTGCAGCTCGAACGGCTGCGGCAACGAGTGGAAAAACATTTTCCGGAGGCGCGAGAATTCGTCAGGCCCGGGTTCGACGAAGTGCTCGCGGGGGTTACGTAGCGCGCGCTGAGTTTTCGCGCAGTAGTTTATTTGAGAGGAAGATTTGTGATGACAGATGAAAACTGTCTGTTTTGCCGGATTGTGTCCGGCGAAGTTCCGGCAGTCGTAGTTTACGAAGACGCGAACACGTTTGCGTTTCTCGATCACCGGCCGTTGTTTCCCGGTCATACGTTGCTCGTGCCGCGCGAACATTACGAAACGCTCGCCGATTTACCGGCGGCGCAAGTCGGTCCTTTCTTCAAAAACGCGCAGCTACTTTCGCGTGCAGTAGAGGCGGCGATGGAAGCGGAAGGAAGTTTTGTAGCGATGAACAATCGTGTGAGTCAGAGCGTGCCGCATCTGCATGTACACATTGTTCCACGTCGTCGCAAAGATGGTTTGAAAGGTTTTTTCTGGCCGCGCACGAAATACAAAAGCGATGAAGAGTTGGAAATTACGCGCGAAAAAATTTCTTCCAAAATAAAACAGCTAAAAAATTGATCTCAAACTAACTCAGGAGTATAACTCTCCCCGTCGCGAGCGTTGCGGCGCTCGAGACTGACGAAGGGATCGGCAATCGGTGCGGTGACGCCCGAGCGAGAGAAGAGGTAGGCGGCTATCGATTCTAACGACGCCCTGGTCAGAGCCGAAAGGCTCAGCTAGAGAAGGTTGCGAGACTTTCTCGAGCCAGGCGGATAAAAACGACTGGCACCCAGAGGCAAGGACCCGCCAAAGGGAGCGAAGCGGCTCAGCGAAAGTTGAGCTTCGTTGCCGGAGCGTAATCGGCGGTGGAGGAAAAGCCACCAGAACAAAAACCTAACGGCACCGCATTCTTCGGAATGCGAGATTTGTGAAAACATTTCGAGTGCTGACCGGCGACTTGACTGACCGCCAGTTAGTCATCGGGATACAAATTAGGCAGCTTGAGCGTGTACATGCTCTCGCTGCCATCCTGAAGAAAGCTTCGGCAGACTTTAGGAACAACGGATTGCGCTGCTTTCAGCTTGCTGAAGGTAGCGCATTTCGTTTTTTACTGCGTTCCCGTTTCCTGCTACCCTACCTTTCACCGCCTACAATTGGATATTGAACTGAGGAGGTTGGACCAATGACTGAAGCGCGAATGCTGGAACTCCCCAATCAGAAACCCGGCAGCTTCTGTTGGATCGAACTCGGCACGACTAACGCCGAGGCCGCGAAGAATTTTTATCGCGAGCTTTTCGGCTGGGACTACGAAGATCACTCGATGGGTCCCGACGGCATGTACACGATCATCAGGCTCAACGGCAAGGACGTCGGCGGCCTTTACCAGTTATCGAGCGCGATGCTGCAAGAGGGAATGCCACCCCACTGGCTCAGCTATGTCGCCGTTACGAATGCCGACGACGCAACCGCCCAGGTGATCTCGGCCGGCGGCAGCGTGATCAAAGAACCTTTCGACGCCGGTCCGAACGGGCGCATGTCGGTCATTAAAGATCCGACCGGCGCCGTGTTCGCCACGTGGCAACCGAAAGCGCATCCGGGAGCGGCTGCGTACCGGGAATTTGGCGCATTGTGCTGGAACGAACTCGGCACCAGCGATACTCAGAAAGCCGGAGACTTCTACGCGGCGCTGTTTGGTTGGGAGAGAGAAGTTCTTTCGGGCCCGATGGAGTACACCGTTTTCAAGAACAACGGCGAAGGCATTGGTGGCATGTACGAGATTACGCCCCTGATGGGACCGATGCCGCCGAACTGGATGGTCTACTTCGCCGTCGCCGATTGCGACGGAACAGCGCAAAAGACGACTGAACTCGGCGGCGCAGTCATTCGGCCGGCGGAAGACATTCCGAACATCGGGCGTTTCGCGATCCTGGCCGACCCGGCATCGGCAGTGTTTGCCATCATCAAACCTGCGCCACAGACGTGAACTCTTATTACTTCAGCATCATTCGCCGCGCGGCAAGTGAGCTCGCCTGCGCTTGCCGTGCGGCTTTACGTTGATGAAAGCACGTCTGGTCTGGCTGCTACTCTGCGGCATCTGGGGGTCCACTTGGTTATTCATCAAGCTCGGACTCGCCGATCTTCCGCCGATAACGTTTGCGGGCATCAGGTTTGTGATCGCGTGCGCGATCATTTTTCTGCTCATTCGCATCCGCCGGATTTCATTGCCGCGACTTGGTCACGCCTGGCTGTTACTCGCGGTGACGGGTGTGTTGTCGTTCACGTTGAATTACGGCCTGATATTTTGGGCCGAACAACACATCTCATCGGGACTCGCGGCGCTGCTCCAGGCGACTACCCCCGCGTTTGGTTTGGTGATCGCGCATCTGCATCTGCCTTCCGAGCGCATGACATGGGCGAAGATCTTCGGCGTCGTGCTGGGTATCTGCGGCGTCGGCGTCGTTTTTTCGAATCAACTCTCGCTTGCGGGCGGGTTGGCGCTGGCAGGATGCGTAGCAGTAGTTTTGAGTTCGATCTTTGTCGCGTACTCGAACGTCTTGATAAAAGCTCACGGCAAGAATCTGGAACCGGCGATATTAGCAGCGGGCCAGATGTTCTTCGGTCTGATCCCGTTGTTGCTTATCGGCATTCCTGTCGAAGGCAATCCGCTTCACTATCACTGGACCACGATGGCGATCGTCTCGCTCTTTTATCTGGCCATCGTCGGATCGGTGATCGCGTTTCTGCTTTACTACTGGCTGATCCACCACATGGACGTCACCAAGACGATGATGATCTCGCTCGTCACCCCTGTCGTCGCCGTCATCCTCGGCCTGATCGTCCTCCACGAAAAACTCGACTGGCGCACCATCGCCGGCGGCGTGATGATCATGTCGGGACTTCTGTTGGTCGCTCGACGCCGAAACCGGTCGTGACCCGCCGCCACTCTCGCCACCGGCAATGATCCAGTCGATCGAGTGAAATCCTTCTTTACTGAACCATCCGCGCAGATTGAGTGGACCAAGTAAAGGCTGACACGATAGAAAACGAACAACCGCCGGCACGCTCAATAAAGAAGGCAAACGCTTCTCGGCCTCCGTCTGGTTCTCGACGGTAGTTCCTAACCAAACGTTTGCCGGCCAGTCTTCACGCCACGGCGCCAGCTTCCGGATGTTTTGCGGTCGCTTGGTAAGGAGCAGCCAATCGAGATTGGGAGTGTTCTCGATTAAGTTCCAAAGTCTTAGTCGTTCCGCATTCAAGTCGGCGCGGCGTTCGAACACATCAGCCATGCTCGCGCAAAAAACTCGTTCGCGGCGACCGGTTACTCTAGCCTCCTCATTCCAGCTAAGGGGTTCACGCCAGTGTGCAGCGCCGAAGAAGCGCCGAGACGAATGGCGTCCCCAAAGTTGATGGCCCATGCGTTTGGCCCACAACTCGGCGTAGCAGTTATCACAGGCCGGTGAGATTTTGATGCAACCCCACCAGGGATTGAACGTGTGATGAGTCCATTCGATATGTGAATTTTTAGCCATCCGCTGCCAAGTCTTACAACGGCTGATAGATCAGATCAAGCTCCAGATCTAAATTAGTGCATGAGTTCCGCGCCTCCGTGCGTATCGTATTTCCTGATCAGGCCCGTCACCACACCCTGAATCTGAATGCGTTCCGGGGTTTTGATTAGCATGGGTTTGTATTGCGGATTGGCGGGTTGAAGACGAATGAAGTCGGGCTCGCGATAGAACTTCTTCACCGTCGCATAGGTGTCATCAATCAACGCCACCACCGTTTGGCCGTTTTCCGCTGTCTGTCGCCACGTAACGATAATGAAGTCCCCGTCCTGAATGTTCTCCTCAATCATCGAATCGCCACGCACGCGCAGTGCGAAGGTGGTCCCACGTCCCAGCATGTATGCCGGCACGGAGATCGTGTCGTCGGTGAGAACGGCCTCGATCGGCTGACCCGCAGCGACAGTGCCACGTAAGGGAATCTCACTCTCACTGCGATCGTCATCGCCGTTTGGCGACGGCTTGACGAGATCAATCCCGCGACTGACGTTCGGCCTTCGTTTGATTAGACCCTCACGCTCCAGCGCCAGCAAAATTCCATGAACACTTGCTGACGAACTAATCTGAAAATATCTGCCGATCTCAGCTATGGTGGGTGATTGCTCATTCGAGTCGATGTAACCTCTGATGAATTCATAAACTCTACGTTGTTTCGCCGTTATTGGCATGCCCAGACTCTCCTTCTTCGATCTTCATCCGGTTGCCGAAAATAAATTTTCATTGACAACCGAAAATCGTGCGAACATTCTCGAACATATGCGACGCGACGTCAAGCGTTTTCTTTCACACCGCGGCTTTAGCCCGGTGATCAATGTTTGCGCCGCCTCACGTCATTCGGGGTCAGTCGGACGGTCTCGGATGGCGGCCAATTTGAAACCACTCACCGGGCTAAATCCGCGGTGTGAAGGACGAGGATTTACTTGATGACGCGAGCTAGTTTTTTGAGGTCGTCGACGAAATGTCGATATTCGAGCTGCCGGGTTTCATCATCCGGCGCGCGAAGAATAGAGGAAGGATGAACGGTAGCCATCACGTAGGGAGCGAGGGTTGATTCGATAAATTCGCCGCGTTGTTTGGTGACGCGAAATTGCGGACCGAGCAGAGCCTGGGCAGCGGTGGCGCCGAGCGCCACGATCACGTCGGGTTTGACGACCGCGAGTTCCGCTTCGAGCCACGGGCGGCAGGCCGCGATCTCCGTCGAGTTAGGTTTCTTGTGAATGCGGCGTTTGCCGCGCGGCTCCCACTTGAAGTGTTTGACAACATTGGTGACGTAAGTTTGTTTGCGATCGATGCCTGCTTCCTCCAGCGCACTGTCCAACAAACGTCCGGCTGGACCGACGAAAGGTTGGCCGGTCAAGTCCTCCTCGTTACCGGGTTGTTCACCGATAAACATGACGCGGGCGCGGCGGCTTCCTTCTCCGAAAACGGTCTGTGTTCCTTTCAACCAAAGGTCGCAGGCCTGGCAGTCGGCGGCGGCATTTTTTAGCGAGGATAGCGTCGGCCGCGGCGGAATCAGATCGTTTGCCGCGCTGTCGGACGATTTACGTGTGGCCATGCGTTACATATAACCATGAGAAGTGCATTATCAAAAGCTGAGATCGAGTCGAGTATCGCGAGCCGTTTTGGCGATGCGTTTCGGATTCAGGAGAAGACCGCGCCGGAAACTCTCTCCACCGGCGTAACGGAAGTCGATGCGTTAACCGGCGGCATCCCACGTGGCGCCATCACCGAAATCTTTGGTCCAAGATCGTCAGGGCGAACGAGTCTGCTGTATTCGGCGCTAGCTTACGCCACTGCGCACGACGAGATCTGCGCGTTGGTGGACACAAGCGACGTGTTTGCGCCGCGCGCGGCGGAGACTGCGGGCATCGATTTAGATCGACTGCTGTGGGTTCGTTGCGCGGGCGATCTGGAGCACGCTTTCAAAGCGACGGATCTGTTGCTGCACGCCGGGGGCTTCGGTCTGATCGTCCTCGACATCGGTGACGTTCCAGTGAAAGACGCGCGCCGGATCATCTCGTCGTGGTGGTATCGCTTCCGCCGCACTGTCGAAAATCGCGCAACTGCGATCGTCGTCATTTCGGAAGAAGCGTGTACGCGGTCGTGTGCCGCCGTAACTCTCGAACTGCACGGCAATGGCGAGTGGTCGGGAAATCTGCTGAGTTTCAATGCGATAAATGTGAATCGTTGCCGCCCCTTCTGGCCAACCCTGACCGAAAGTCAATTTAGAGCTCAAGCCATCGCCTAAAACCAAACTCGATCATGTTTGCTTGTATTCACAGCGAAAACATCCCGGCGGATCTGTCCCTGGCGGACTTCGCTTACGCGTTTTCACCCGTCGTGGAAGAAACGAGAGCGGGCACGGTCGTGATCGACGTCGACGGCTGCGAGTTGTTGTTTGGTTCTGCTTACAGGTTGGCGAATGAAGTAGCTGAGCGTGCGAAACAACCGCGTGCAGACGGCGGCCTCGAAGCGACGGTCAGTGTGGCGATTGCCGCAAACGCGGACGCGGCTATTCACGCCGCCAGGCAATTAAGCGGCGTAACGTTTGTTTCTTCCGGTGAAGAACTGACCTGCCTCGGCGAGTTTCCGATTACGCAGCTTGATTACGAGTTAGCAGGCGTCGAGAAAAAGACGGCGGCAGAGATCTTCGAGACGTTGCGGCTGTGGGGCATTCGCACGTTTGCCGACTTCGCTTCGTTGCCCGTCGCTGGTGTTTCAGAACGTTTGGGGCAGGACGGTATTCGTTTGCAACAACTCGCCGCCGGCAAAACCGAACGTCACTTGAAGCTCAAACAAGCGGCGCCTGTTTTTGCCAACTCGCTGGAGTTGGACCATCCGGTAGCGGAGCTCGAGGCGCTCTCCTTTATCTTCGCGCGTTTGTTGCACCAACTCTGCGCCGCTTTGAACGCGCACGCGCTGGCGACCAATGAGTTGCAGGTGCAGTTGCAGCTTACGGATCAGACGGTGCATGAGCGGCGGTTGTCGCTGCCTTACCCGATGCGCGATCACAAAGTGTTTTTGAAATTGTTGTTGCTCGACACGGAAATGCATCCGCCCGTGGCCGCGGTGCGGATGGTTTCGCTGGCGTGTGAGCCGGTGAAGCCACGTGTGCTTCAGAACGGATTGTTCACGCCATTAGCGCCGGCGCCGGACAAGCTGGAGCTCACGCTTGCGCGTCTCGCGAAACTGGTTGGTGAAGAAAACATCGGATCTCCTGCGTTGCTCGACACTCATCGCCCCGATGCTTTCGTCATGAACCGGTTTGTGCTGCCGTCGAAACCCGATCGGCGTAAGCGTTCTCTGTCAAAGAATCCGCAGGCGGCAAATCGGCCAGCGACAGCCGGTAATCGTGTTGGTCTGCGAATGTTTCGTCCAGCGTTGCGTGCAGTGGTCGAGACGAGCAACGGCTGGCCCACGCAGATCAGTGCGTGGGGCAATCAGCGAAGTGTTTACGGAAAAGTGGTGCAGGTTGCTGGTCCCTGGCGGACGACCGGCAATTGGTGGGGCGAGGATCGCTGGGCGCGCGACGAGTGGGATGTGGCGGTCGCACCGAGTAACAAGGCGCGTGGTGAGCCGGCGAGCCTCTACCGGATTTATCGGAAGTTGAATAGTGAGATGTGGTTCGTCGAAGGCAACTACGACTGAGCCACGGATGTTCAGTGCCGGGAGTGGTAGCGATCAGGGTTCGTGTTCGTACGTCAGAACACGGTCTTTAAACGCAACCGGTCGGGATGAACAGGCGAACCAACCCGGTCGCTACCAGTCGCGGTTACTGAATTAAAAAGATGTCCTATATAGAGCTACATACGCGGTCGGCTTTTAGTTTTCTCGAAGGCGCATCTCTGCCCGAGGAACTAATCGCCACGAGTCTGGCGCTCGACATGCCCGCGATGGCGTTGCTCGATCGCGACGGCGTTTACGGTGCGCCGCGTTTTCATCTCGCCGCGAAAAAGAATGGTCTGAAGGCGCATATCGGCGCCGAAGTCACCGTCAAGAGCCCGCACGCCGGCCTCGTCACTATTCC
>DASXXL010000098.1:0-4617 GCA_036503085.1 Pyrinomonadaceae bacterium
ACCTGCGCGATGCCATGCCCCATCGTGCCGGCGCCAATCACGGCAATTGTTTCAATCGTTGGCGAACCGCCTGTTGGGCTGCTCATCGTCTGACAACCTGACTCCCGAGCGTCTAAATGCCCGCAAGCCACCGAGTTCGACTACCTCATTGCCCGTAGTTATACTATACGCTCAACCGAAAAGGCTATACTCTCGTGCCCCTTATGGATAACCCAATGCGAAAAAGAGACGTAGTTATCATAGGCTCAGGACCCGCGGGACTGACCGCCGCGATCTACACCGCGCGCGCCAGCCTCAAGCCGCTGCTGATCGATGCGCCGGCCGATGCGCATAAGCAAACCACGCCCGGCGGGCAGCTCATGATCACCACCGACGTCGAGAACTATCCCGGCTTTTCCGAGGGCGTTGACGGACCCGCATTGATGGCCGAATTTCGCAAACAAGCCGAACGTTTTGGCACTGAGTTTCTCGAAGCTTGGATCGATGAAATCGATCTGAGCGAACGACCTTTTCAACTCTACCTCGCCGACGGTTCGAGTATTTCCACCGAGACTTTGATTATCGCAACGGGCGCGTCAGCGAAGTGGCTCGGCATTCCGGGCGAAGCAAAAGTTCCCGACGGTTTTGGCGGCAACGGCGTATCGGCGTGTGCAACGTGTGATGGACCATTGCCTGCGTTTCGAAACAAGGTTCTGGTCGTGGTTGGCGGCGGCGATACAGCGATGGAAGAAGCGACGTTCCTGACGCGTTACGCGTCGAAAGTCTACGTCGTCCACCGGCGCGACAAGTTGCGGGCTTCGAAGATCATGCAGGAAAAAGCGTTTCGCAATCCGAAGATCGAGTTCATCTGGGACACGGCGGTTGAAGAGATACTCGGTTCGCCGGATGAGGGTGTGACTGCAGTGCGTTTGCGGAACCTGAAAAACAGCGAGGTCCAGGATTTCCCCTGTTCCGGTGTGTTCGTGGCCATCGGACATCGGCCGAATACGGATCTATTTAAGGAACAGTTGGAGATGGACGAGATTGGGTATTTGAAGACGTCGGGCCACTCAACCGCGACGAACATTGCCGGTGTTTTTGCGTGTGGCGACGTGCAGGATTCGTTTTATCGCCAGGCCGTGACGGCAGCAGGCAGTGGTTGCATGTCGGCGATCGATGCCGAACGCTTTTTGGATCATTTACCTGTTCAGATGCCGACCGGTGAAGAGGTCACGATCGAAGGCGAACACATCACGCCGGATCACCACGCGATTATCACGGCTGACGGACACATGATTCCAAACGACGCGGAACTGGTTGGTGAGGATAAACTAAAGTAGGACGATCGAATCGTCTTTCTCGCGACGTTGAACTGGAACAGAAGGACGCTCGATCGAATGCGGCAGCACGATGTCGTTGCCATTCAGCGGACAAGGCTCACAATAACTTCCCACGCGTAATTTTCTTTCGCGGCAATCAGTACAACCCAACGTGAGGCCGAGTTGTCGGAGCGATTCGAGCAACGGCAACAGTAAACGTCCGCGCTCGGTTAATGCGTATTCGATGTGCGGCGGGTTGCCGCCGAAATCGGTGCGCCCGACGAAGTTGTCTTTTTCCATGTCGCGCAGACGGCCGACGAGCGTGCGGCTGCTGATGGGAAACAGGCTGTTGAGCAACTCCATCGTCCGCTTTGGACCAGAGACTAGTTCGCGCACGACGAGCATCGTCCATTTATCACCGAGCATTTGTAATGCGCCGGTGATCGGACAACCATCGAGTTCGCGTCGTTTCATGAACTATGGTCTCAGGTTGATGTTGTAGGTCTTTATCTTCGAGTTGAGCGTCGTCGCGTTCATGCCGAGCAAACGCGCGGCGCGCGACTGATGCCCGCCGGTCTGTTCGAGTGCGCGCCTGATCAGATCGATTTCAAACCGTCGCACTTCTTCGTAGAAATTGATGCCGCGGCCGATGTCACCGACCGCCGCGTTGCTCGCACCGTCCTGATGACCAGAAGCTACCGATTTCGGATCGCTGATCTCCGCGCGCAGGCATTCTTTCGTGATCTCATTGCTTGGTGCAATCACCACCGCGCGCTCGATCGTGTTTTCGAGTTCGCGCACGTTGCCAGGCCACGAGTACGACTCGAGCAGAGCTAAAACTTCCGGCGCGAGTTGATCGGAGACGTTGCGGCCGTTCTCTTCGTTATACTTTTGAATGAAGTGTTGGGCCAGGGGCAGTATGTCTTCGTTGCGATCGCGCAGCGGCGGTAATTCGATCGGCACGACCGCGAGCCGGTAATAAAGATCCTCGCGAAAACTTCCCTGTCGTACGGCTTCTTTTAGATCGATGTTGGTCGCGGCGATGATGCGTACATCGACGCGGCGCGGCGCGGTATCGCCGAGAGGCGTGAACTCGCGTTCTTGGATCACGCGCAGCAAACGCACTTGCGTCTCTGGCGGGATGTCGCCGATCTCGTCGAGAAAGATCGAACCGCCGTCGGCGACTTCAAACAAGCCTTTCTTGGCGGCGACAGCGCCCGTAAATGCGCCGCGCGTGTGGCCGAACAATTCCGACTCCAACAGCTCCGAAGGAATGTTTGAGCTGTTGACAGTTACGAACGGCCGGCCGGCGCGCGTGCTCGATTCGTGAATGGCTTTGGCGATCAGTTCTTTTCCGGTTCCGCTTTCGCCGGTGATTAGCACCGTCGAACGCGCGGGCGCGACCTGCTCGACGAGGCGGAAAACTTCCTGCATCAGATCGGAGCGGCCGATGATCTCGCCGCGATCGACGGCCTTGCTCATCGCGCGGCGCAGTGTGCGGCGTTCTTCTTCCTTGCGCCGTCGTTTAATGCCGGCACCGATCTGCGCGATGATCTGTTCGTTTTGAAACGGCTTGCGAATGCAGCCGAAAGCGCCGCGTTCCCAGGCAGCGATCGCGGTGTCGAAGGTGGCGTACGCAGTGATCATGACGATCACCGCGTCGGGATCCATCTTCAGAAATTCTTCGAGCGCACGCAGGCCGCCGATGCCGGGCATCGAGACGTCGAGCAAGACGACGTCGAATGCGCGGCGGCCGTAAGCTTCGAGACCTTCTTCGCCGGTTTTGGCGAGGTCGACGCGATATCCCTCGGCGGAGAGGAGCGTCTCGAGCACCTCGCGCATGATCTCCTCGTCGTCCACGACGAGCACCGAGCCTTTTCTGGCGTTCCGCTTTTCCGTTCTCATAAAAGGCACTAGTTTAGCGACTTCACAACGTAAAAGCCATCCACAGATTACGCAGAGAACAACGCAAACAGGCAAGGTTCACAGTTGCTCGTCAGACAGTAGTCGGACGCGTAGCACTGCCGCTGAGGTAGATCTATCTGCGTAATCTGTGGATGGCTTTAGTCGCCGACAGCTTGGAGGCGGACGCGTGAGCGGGCGGCGGGGAGTGTGATGCGGAAGGTCGTGCCGTGGCCGGGGGTGCTGTCGACGCTGATGCGTCCGGCGTGTTCCTGAACAATGCCGTACGTCACCGCCAAACCGAGCCCCGTGCCCTGGCCGACACCCTTTGTCGTATAAAACGGATCGTAAATCTTCGCGACGTTCTCAGGCGCGATGCCGATGCCCGTATCGGCGATCTCCGCCACCAGCGAGCCGTCGTCCGCAGTGGTCGTCGCCACCTTGATCTTCCCGCCATCGGGAATCGCATCGCGCGCATTGAGCAAAAGATTGGTGAAGACCTGTTGCAACTTGCCGGCGTTGCCGTAAACGTCGGGCGCGTCCAACTCATACGACTTCACGATCTCGATCTGGCTGCGCCGCAACTGCGGCTCCAACAACTGCAACGTGTCGTCGAGCACACGCGCCACGTTCACATCCGCAAACTGTTCGGCGCTGCCGGTGCGCGAGAAATTCAAAAGGTTATTAACGATGTCACTCGCGCGCTCAGCCTGCGTGCGGACCTTCTGCAACAGCGCACGCTTCGGATCGTTTTCGTTGAGCATCCCGAGCAGCATCTGTGTGTACGACGAAACGCCCGTGAGCGGCGTGTTGACTTCGTGCGCGACGCCCGCGGCAAGCAAACCGATCGACGAAAGTTTTTCGCGCTGTTGTAACTGCTCTTCAAGACTGATGCGCGACGTGACGTCTTCAATCACAACGAGCGCGCCTGATTGTCCCGGCGCGTCCTGCAACGGCGCGAGCGCGATGTTGAGAATGAGCGCGCGGTTTGTACGGGTCGCAGTGTGGAGCTTGTAGATGTTGCGGATCTCGTGCAAGCGCCAACCGTCTTTGCCCAAAACCTGTTTCAGTGTGTCGGCGAAATCTTCGGAGAACAGGTCTTCAACCCGCCGACCGATAGCCGCGTCACGGCGCAGGTCGAGCATGTGTTCGAGCGCGGAGTTCAAACGCGTCACACAACCATCGAGATCCACCGCGAGCAACCCGACATTGATCGATTCGATGATTGACTCGTTGAACTCCTTCAGCAGCTTCAACTCGCTCGCACGCGCCTGCTGGTCCTTGTAGAGCAAACTGTTTTCGATCGCGACCGCGACGTAACCGGAAACCGTGCGCAAAATCTCGACGTCTTCCGACGACAGCAACGCGCCATCAACGGAACGTCCCAAACCAATCACCGCCACCATGCGACCACGGA
>DASXXL010000099.1:0-5565 GCA_036503085.1 Pyrinomonadaceae bacterium
TCTCACCGGGCACCAGCGCGCTGCCTTCCGGATTCAAATTCACGGCGACTCCGGTCGCTGTCGCGAGCGCTTTATCGAGTCGCGACGACATGAGTTTGAAGCGCTGCGGATCGAGTGCCTTAACGTCGTCAGGCGCGGTGAACGCGCCCCGGCGGCGCGCATTGATCAGCGACACCAAAACTTCGAGACGTCGATCGGCATACTCCGTCAGCGGCTTACTCTCGATCGTCGGCGCGATCAATCGCTCGCTGATCTGACCAGGCAGCTTGAGGCCGTCGAGCGGAGTCTTCGCATTGGCCGGAAGTGGCGGCGCGTTTGGCGCCGACTTCACCAGCGTGTAGCGACTGATGCGCCCGCCGCCCGCCGGAACTGACTTCGGCCACGGCCCCTGCGTCGCATGTTTGTTCAGCGCGTCGAGCGCCTCTTGCGCGTAGGTCGTGCCGCGCGCCGGATCGGTTTCGTTCGGATCGATGGCAAACGTTTGGCCCGCCGTGTCAGCGCCGCGCGTACGAACAAAGAGACGTTGTACTTGCCAGACGCTTACTTCCTTGAGTTGTTCGGGAAACTGTTTCGGATCGGCGGCCGCGTCAAATGCTTGCAGTATCATGCGGCCGGTCGCCTGGTGATTGCCGTGGCCGCTCGTAGTGTCGTGATTGGTGATGATCGCGTCGGGTCGCAGACGACGAATCTGCAGCACCATGCGGCGCAGCAGTTCGCGCTCACCGCCCCAGATGCGATAAGTCTCTTCCGCGGATTTCGAAAAACCAAAATCACGAAAGCCGAGAAAGTGCGGCTCTGAGCCTTGCACTTCCGCGGCGGCCAACGTCTCGTGCGCGCGAATCACGCCGAGCTCTTCGTAAAGCTCTGGTCCAACCGCGTTCTGTCCGCCTTCACCAAACGTCGAGAAAAGCGAAACGGTGTGCACGCCATACTTGCGTCGCAAAACCGTCAAGCTGCTGCCGTCTTCGTCGTCAGGATGCGCCGCGACACACATGACCGTCCACGGGTTCGTGAGATCCAGCAGCGCCTGGTATAGCTGCGCCTTGTCCTCTGACTGCGACCGCACCGGCACTCCGGCCAGCAGCAACGCTACTATTAAACCGATCTGTGTTATCCGTGGAAAAAACCTCATCGCATCCTTTCGAGCTTCCCAGCTACAAACATACTCACCGAGATGATGGCGATCAAAACCACTCCGTACGCCGCCGCCGTCCCCAGGTTGAAGTCTCTCAACTCCGACGCAATCGCGATCGAGATGGGCCGGTTCGCCGGCACAAACACGAGTACGGAAGCGACATATTCACCCAACGCAATCACAAACGCCAGCAGCGTCCCCGCGACCGCGCCGGGCCAAACCAGCGGCAACGTCACGCGCAAAAATCGTTGCCACGCGCGCGCGCCCAAAGAGCCGGCTGCTTCGCCCAGCGCCGGATCGACCTGTTCCGTGCTCGCTTGCAACGCGCGCACGACGAGCGGCATGAAACGCAAAAAATAAATTACGGGGAGAATCCAGAACGTTCCGACCAGCACGAACGAACCCAACAACGAACTCGGCCGGCCGTAAGCTTCCGCGACCGAAACCGCGACCACCGTTCCGGGCAACGCCCACGGAATCAGGATCAGCAACGAGAGTAACCTGCGTCCGTTGCGGCCGAGAAATGCACTCTGGCCGCGCTCGCGTTTGACGAGCAGCGTCACCACGCAGAAGCTCCACAACAGTGCGGCCACCGCCGCTATCGCCGCCATCGAGAAGCTGTTGAAGAATACTTCCGTAGCGTTTGGATCGCTGAAGAGGCGCTGATAGTTCGCTAGCGTATAAGCGGAAGGCAAAGTCTGCGTCGTCCACGAGCCTTCGCGCGCGAAACTCACGAGAATGAGCGTCGCGACCGGTAGCACGAGAACGATCGCAAACACGATCGCGGCGCTCGCGGCGAGCACACGCGCTTTGCCGCTCGCGATCGTGACGCGTCGACGCGGTGCGCCTTTCATGGTTGCGGCAGCAAATTTCCGCGTGCCTTCGTAACGCTGAAACACAATCAACGCCGCGAGCGAGATCACCGCGAGCACGACCGTTTCCGTCGTGGCCATCGTTAGGTCGCCGCGCTGGCGGGCGGTGAAGATCTCGAGTGTCAACACGCGCACGTTACCGCCAAATAACAACGGCGCGCTGAACGAAGCCATCGAGGTCATGAACGTGAGTAGTGCTGCGGCGATCAACGACGGCGTTAATTGAGGCGCGAGCACGCGCGCGAAGACGAATGCACGCGAGCCGCCCAAACTCCGCGCCGCTTCGGCGAGACTCGCATCAATTCTTCGCAGTCCTGCGCCGGTCAGGACGTAGAAGAACGGATACATCGTGTAAGTGTGAAACAGCAGCAACGCGGGCCAGCCGGCGAGTCGCCACGGTGGCTGCTGCAAGTGAAAGAGGTTTTGAATGCCGTGCGCGAGAATGCCACTCTCGCCCGCCAGGAAGATAAATGCGACGGTGCCGACCAGCGGCGGCAGCACGAGCGGCAACGCCGCGATCGCGGCAAACAGTCGCCGCCCGGGAAAGGTAAAGCGCTCGAAGAGGAACGCGAGCGGTACACCAACGAGCGCACACAAAACCACCGTCGCGATCGACAACCCCAGACTGCTGACGATCGACTCGATCACGACGCGCTGCGCCAACACCTCGCGGTAATTCGCGAGCGTCCATGCGCCGTCCTTTACCAACGAACTAACAACAACGGCTGCGTTTGGGTAAATGACTCCGTAAACGAGCACCACGACCGCGATGAGGAGCAGTAGAACTCGATTCGTGTTCATCCGTGGTTTAGGAGTCGTAGCTTGTCAGCGCGCAGAACTACGGTGCATTCCTGATTGAGTTGCAAATTCTCGGGCTCAACCGCCAGCGCTTCGAGCAAGAGCCCATTGGCATCAACACGAATAGTCGACGTCGCACCCGCAAACACGATCTCGCGTATCGTTCCGCGCAACGAATTCTCCGCGCCGTCATGATTCGTGCTAAGTAGCACGTGCTGGGGACGTATCGCCAACACCACCGGCTTATTCAACGGCGTCAACTCATCCCGACTAACCGGCACGTGCAGCGTGTGCCCGCCTTCGAGCGTCTTGAACTCACCATCACTCGTCTTGCTCGAACTCAAACGCATCGCCCGAATCAGATTATTCCGGCCGAGAAAACGCGCCACCGCAATGTCCGCCGGTTCTTCATAAAGCTCGCGTGGCTTGCCCGTCTGCATCAAACGCCCGCCGACCATCACGCTGATGCGATCGCACAACGCAAACGCTTCTTCCTGATCGTGCGTGACGTAAACCGCCGTCAACCCGAGACGCGTCACCAGCTCGCGCAACTCACCACGCGTTGATTCACGCAGCGACACATCGAGATTCGATAACGGTTCGTCAAACAATAACAACACCGGCTCGATCGCGATCGCACGCGCGATCGCGACGCGTTGTTGCTGTCCGCCCGACAGCTCGTCGATGGCGCGTTTTTCGTAGCCGGGAAGTTGGACCAGCTCGAGCGCGCTCCGCACGCGTTCATTCGTTTCCGCTTTCGGCGCGTGGCGCGCGCGCAAGCCAAACGCGACGTTCTCAAACACGTTGAGATGAGGAAAGAGCGCGTAGTTTTGGAAGACCATGCCGAAGCCCCGACGCTCGGGCGGCAGGTTCGTTATTTCTTTTCCGTCAAAATGGATCGACCCCGAGTCCGGTTTTTCCAGACCGGCGATCATGCGGAGCGTCGTCGTCTTGCCGCAACCCGATGGACCGAGCAAGCCAAAAAACTCACCCTGGGCCACGTCGAGCGAAACGTCAGCTACCGCGCGCGTTGCGCCGAAGTTGCGCGAGATGTTTTGCAGCGAGAGAAGGGTCATCGTTTCAGAGCCATCCGCAGATTACACAGATTTCTTTCTGCGTAATCTGTGGATGGTTTTATTTGTTGCGGCCGCGGATTTCGGTGTCCCAGTATCTTAACCAGTCGGCGCCCTGTTTTCGCAACAGCTCCCAATCGAGCGGCAGTTGCTTGAACGGCTCGTTCATCCACGCGGGCAGTTGCGAGCGATCGAGGTCCGTGCGCACCGGAATGCGATAAAACTTGTGCGCCGCATAAGTCAGGCTCTCCGGCGTCGTCACAAACTCGTAGAACCGTTTCGCTTCTTCTTCGTTCGGCGCGCCGCGAACGATCCCGATCCCGTCAATGACCACGGGCGTGCCACTCGCGGGCACGTTATAGCCGACGGGAAAATTTTTCTGTTCTTTGTAGAGACGCACGTCGGGCATGTCCCACATCGTCACTAGTCCTTCGCGACGCGCGAGCTTCTGCATCATCAACGTGCCGTCGGCGGTGTATTCGTGAACGTTCGCGTCGAGTTTGCGCAGCCACTGATAACCGGCTTCGGGCGAGCCCGTGTCTTTGTAGAAGCGCCAGATCATCGCGCCGAAAATTGCGCGCATCGTATCGGACGGATTGGGATTGCGAATGAGAATCTTGTCGCGCCACTTCGGATCGAGCATGTCGTCCCAATCGCGCGGCGCGTCGGCGGCGGTCACGGCGTCGCTGTTATAAGCGAGCACTTGCGGCGTTTCGTAAGTGCCGTACCAGCGATCGTTTGCATCGCGCGACTCCGCGGGAATCTTGTCGGCCCACGTGGGACGGTATTGGGCCAACAAGTTTTCGTCAGCGGCCGTTTGAAACGTCGTGTGCGACGCGCCCCACCAGAGATCCGCTTGCGGATGGTTTCGTTCGAGCGTGACGCGCTCGAGAATCTCGGGCGAGCCCATGTCGAGAAACTGCACGTCGACACCGGAATTCTTTTCCTTGTAGCGCGCGACGAAATCTTTGAGCAGGTCTTGTCCGTGCGGCGTATAGATCAGCAGACGACGCCCGCCGCCACCGCCGCCCGAGCGACACGAAAACAAAAACGCAGCGATGAGAATTGCGAAAACAAACAGAACTAACTTGCAGCGCATCGAAGCCATGCTAGCACAGTAGCCAAAATTGCCGCTGCCGTGCTTTGATCAAAACGAGATGAGTAGCGTCAAACGCAGAATCGTTCGCGCCGGCGGCTGGGGCCTCGCCAAACGCATCGTCAAACCGATTCCGATCCTCGGTTCGCTGTTCGCCGTCGGCCTGGCTGGTCATGAGATCAGGAAGAAGGGCCTGATTCCGGGCGTCGTACACGTCGGCCTCGACGTGACGCCCGTCGTCGGCACCGCTAAAGGCGTGCTCGAGATCTTCACCGGCGACCTCATTCCCGATAAACCACGAAAAAAGAGATCGCGTGTTACGGCTGTGAAGCGTAAACGGCAGGACGTTCAGTAAACGGTTGCACTTGCTGGTACGCATGGGCCAACTTGAAGAGCGTTGGTTCCGACCAGTATGGGCCAAGGAGCTGAAAGCCGATCGGCAGTCGCTGCGATGATAGTCCGCAGGGCACACTCAGACCGGGAATGCCGGCGAGGTTTGCCGTTACGGTGTAAATATCGCTGAGATACATCGCGAGGGGATCGTCGACCTTTTCGCCGAGGCCAAAAGCAGTGGTCGGCGAAGTGGGCGTG
>DASXXL010000100.1:0-6156 GCA_036503085.1 Pyrinomonadaceae bacterium
ATACTCGAGAAGGTTGCTTACACGATACGTGAGCGCTTCCGCATTCTCGGCGACTTGAAAACACTGACGACCAGTTCGCGAATGTCGGCCTGGCTGTTGTGCGGGTTGCCGATCTTCGTGGCAGTGGCTGTTACCGTGCTGAATCCTGATTACATGAGCGTGTTGTGGAAAGATCCGCGCGGTCATTACCTGATCGCCATCGCCATGTTCATGCAGGTGACGGGTATGTTGATTGTGCGAAAGATTTTGAAGATCAAAATCTAGCGAGGAAAAGGCCCAGCAAAGATAATACTCATCGGTGTCTCTACGTACGTTTGTATCTCACTCGGAATGCTGGGTGTTTACTGGCTGCTCTACAAACCGCAGAGCGCCGCGACTGAAAGACTGCGCCGGCTCAACGCGAATGAAGGCGGCAGAGCCGAGACGGTCCAGTCCGCGGTAATGCCGGACGACAATACAGCCGCCGAGATCGCGCAACGGCTTGCTTCGCCACTCACCAAACTCGTGCCGCCCTCCGCAACCGAAGCGAAGCGGCTGCAAAAGCAGTTGATGCACGCGGGTTTTCGTTCGGCCGAAGCTCCGATCATCTATCGCGCGATCCAGTTGACCTCGATGGGCGGTTTCCCGCTGTTGGTCGCCATTGTGTGTGCGGCGATGGCCTGGCCGCTGAACAAAGCGATCATCTACATCATCCTTGGCTTCGTCGCCGGCTTCTTTCTGCCGCGTTTCTGCCTGCGCCGGATTACGAACAATCGCCAGCGAGATCTGCGCTGGGGTTTGGCTGACGCCCTCGACTTGATGGTCGTGTCAGTCGAAGCGGGTTTGGGTTTGAACGCGGCGATGATGAAAGTCGCAACGGAGTTGAAAGACGTGCATCATGCGATCGCGACTGAATTCGAGCTCGCGAACCTGGAAATTCGTGTCGGGCGCGATCGTGACGAAGCACTGCGCAATCTTGCGGAGCGAACGGGCGTTGACGATCTGCGCAGTTTGGTAGCGATGCTGATCCAGACCGACAAGTTTGGTACGTCGATCGCGAAGGGCTTGCGCATCTTCTCCGATTCGCTGCGCACCAAACGTCGCCAGCGCGCCGAACAGGAAGCCCAGAAGGCGGCCGTCAAACTGCTGTTACCGCTCGCCTGTTTCCTTTTCCCGACGCTCTTTATCGCGATTCTCGGACCTGCGGCCCTTAACCTCATTGACACTGTGGGCAAGATGTAGAGGAGTTGGACCAATGAACAAACGCAGAATCATTGCGATTCTAATTGCTTTGGTAGTGACCGTCGCGGCAACCGCGATGTGGAGCGCTTCGACGATCCAACGTGAAGGCGATCCGGATGCAATCGTGCTGGAAGACTCGGGCTCGGAAGTCGGAGTGCAACCAAAGAAGGGTGGCAACAAGATCGTCAAAGTCATCGCGGCCCCGTTCAAAGCTTTCGGCCGGCTCTTCGGTCGCGGCGATGATGAAAACAAGTTGCACCGCCTGACCGAGAAGGATGTGGAGAAGTTTGAGTCCGCCGGCGTGACCCGCGTTGACGATGCGCGCAACCAGAGTGAAAAGAAGACGACGCCCGCGAGTTCGGCGCGCGAGCATCTGGAAGCCGGTCGCGAGTTTCTGTTGGCAGGGAATTACAACGACGCGATCTCGGCGCTTTCGCTCGCCGTGTCGCTTGATCCGAAGTTGACCGAAGCACACAACCTGCTCGGCGTTGCGTATGACAAGAAGGGATTTGCCGATCGCGCGAAGGATTCGTTTGAGCGCGCCGTCAAACTCGAAGAAGACGCCGAGACGCTGAACAACCTGGGTTTCTCGCTTTATCAAAACGGTAACTACCGCGCGGCCGTCGATCGTTTGAAACGCGCGGCGAAACTCGCGCCGACTGACGAACGCATTCTCAATAATCTCGGTCTCGCGTATTGCCGTCTCGGTAAAGTCGATGAAGCTTACAAAGCGTTCACACGCGCGACTGGCCAATTAAATGGAAATCTCAACATGGCCAAGATGATGGAGCGTTTCGCTCGTGAAGAAGACGCGATTCGCTACTACGAAGCGGCGCGCGCGATCGACTCGAATAATACGATCGCGTTGCGACGGCTTACGGATCTTTATCAGCGCGTTGGCCGCTCCGCGGATGCGGAAAACGCTCGCACGGCGCTCGCGATGGCGTCGAACGGCACGATTTCAGTCGGTCGTTGATAGAACAATAAAATTAGAGAGAATCCACATGTCCCACACGACGATCCTGACCCGCGCCGAAATCGAGAGCATGGGCCCGCCGCTGCCGGAAGAGCTGCGCGATACCGGCGTCTCCGAAGGCTTTCTTTGCGACCTGGTGCTGAAGCACGTCGCCATGCTGCCTGAGCCGACGACCAACAACGTCGCCGAGCAAATCAACCTGCCGCGCTCGCTCACTGAAGATCTGTTGCAAAAGCTTTATCGCGAGAAACTGATCGAAGTGAAGCTACAGTCGGCGGTTGGTTCGACGCGTTATGCGATGTTGGATCACGGTTGGGATCGGCTTTCGCGGTTGTTGTCAGTCTGTGGTTACGTTGGTCCAGCGCCCGTCTCGCTGCGCGACTATACTCACATGATGAAGCTGCAATCGATTCCGTCGAACACGGCGTCGATGGAGACGGTGCGGCAGGCCTTTCACGATCTGGTGCTGCCTGAGTCGTTGCTGCAAACGCTCGGCTGCGTAATTAATTCGCGTCGCTCGCTATTTTTAACCGGTCTTCCGGGAACCGGGAAGACCGCAGTGGCCGAACGAATCAACGGTGCGCTGGCCGGCGGGATCTGGATTCCGTACGCCGTTGAGATCGACGGTCAAATCATTCGCGTCTTCGACTCGCACTGTCACGAACCGATGCCGGCGGATGAAACTCCGGCCGAGTTCGATCGTCGGTGGGTGTTGATTCAACGTCCGCTCGTTGTTGTCGGTGGTGAATTGACGTTGGAGAACGCCGACCTGACGTGGAGCGAGGCGGCTAAGTTTTACGAAGCGCCGTTTCAAATGAAATCCAATGGCGGCACGCTGGTCATCGACGACTTCGGCCGCCAACGAGTCGCGCCGCAGGATCTTTTGAACCGCTGGATCGTGCCGCTTGAAAGACGCGTCGATTACCTGGCGCTGCACACTGGCAAGAAGATCGAAGTTCCGTTCGAACAGCTCGTCGTCTTTTCAACAAACCTCGACGAAAAGGATCTCGCCGACCAGGCGTTCCTGCGCCGCATGGGTTACCGCGCGCGCGTCGAGCCGCCGACGGCGGAAGCTTACTCCGCGATCTTCAGGCAGCAGGCGCAACGACGTAAGATCGTTGTCGAACAGCCGGTGTTGGACCATATCCTGACGAAGTATCGGTTCGAGCGGCGGCAGATGAAAGGTTGCGAACCACGCGACCTGCTCGATCGCGCCACTGACATCTGCTTGTTTGAAAAACACCAGCTCAAGCTAACGCCACAAATCGTCGACATCGCGTGGCGCAATTACTTCGGCACGTCACATTCGTTCGCGCAAGCACCGGGAGCGCCCGTGCAAACACTGGAAACGAAAATCGAACGCACGGCGGCCGATCCGTTGGAGCTGTAGAATCGAATCATGACGCGACTGTCTTTCGGAATCCTGGTGGTTGTGATCTGTGCGAGCTCTGCTTTCGCGCAGACGCAGGTGCGCTTGAAACTTGCCGACGGTTCTTACATGTCTGTCGACGACGCGTGGGAGTCGCCGCAGGGTATTTGGTATCGCCGCGGCGGTCTCAGTAACGTCCTGCCGAAAGACAGAGTCAAGAAGATCGAACGGATCGAGCCGCAACAAGCTCCATCCGAAGAGAAAACAACAAACGACGACGATCACTTCGATGTTTCCGACATCATCGCTCAACCGCCACCGACTAACAAGGGCAATTACGATGGTCCAACCTGGATCTATTTAAAAGGCGGTGCCCGCGTCGAAGCCGAGAGCGCCAGCCAATCACCAGAAGGCGTCTGGTACAAGCGCGGCGGTATGTCGATCTTCATCGACGCCGTTCGCATCGATCGCGTCGAGCTCGAAGACACCGCGACCGCTGTCGCGAGTGCAAGCAAGAAAGATCGCGGTTGGAGCACCGGCCGTCCGGGTCTCGACAATCTGATACGTCAGAACGGAAACAAGTACAACGTCGATCCTTATTTGATCTTCCTCGTGATGGAGCAGGAATCACACTTCAACACCCACGCGGTTTCGCCGAAAGGCGCGCGCGGCCTGATGCAGTTGATGCCGGGAACCGGCTCACGCTTCGGCGTCCGCCGGCCACACGATCCGGCGCAAAACATCGCGGGCGGCACACGCTACCTGCGCGAGCTGCTGAACAAGTTCAACAACCGCGTCGATCTGGTTCTGGCGAGCTACAACGCGGGCGAAGGAGCGGTCATTAAGTTTGGCCACAAAGTCCCGCCTTACGCCGAGACCCGCAACTACGTGAAGAAGATCAGCAAGCAGTACAAGCGAACGACCGCGCGCACTCGGCGACCTGCCCCAGACACGAGCAAGTGACCGCCTCTACGGCGGCCAAAACGATACACGCCCATCGCTTTGTTGCACGAGGACACGAGCTTACCTCACCCGTCCAAAAGCTAAACTGAAAAATAATTAGACTTAACCCGAAATCGGCTGGCGGCACGGTCATTGCCACCCATTGGCCGGTCTTGCTGCGGCTGTAGTCTGCCAAGACGAGCAATAATTCACATTCAAAGAGGACGGAAACCAAGAGACGATGCGCCCAGTAAAGCATGCGGAAAGAGGATTGACGCTGATCGCGGGAGGAATTTTCAACGCAATCCAATCGGTAAACAAGTACAAGCCCAATCCTTCTTTTACTCCAAAATGGTCGGACAAACCCCTGCTGAAATCGTGGCAAAAGAGCAAGCCGACGCTCGGCTGGCCGCGCACCACCGATTCGCTTTGTCCGAACTGCGTGATCGAAGCACGCGAAGCAATCATCAGCGGTAAGAAAGACGTCAGCGTTC
The DNA here is from genome assembly GCA_036503085.1 of Pyrinomonadaceae bacterium. GTDB lineage: Bacteria > Acidobacteriota > Blastocatellia > Pyrinomonadales > Pyrinomonadaceae > PSRF01. The sequence continues at coordinate 5,003 of DASXXL010000100.1, forward strand.
TGATCAATGAAAAGGTCGGCGAGATCAAAGCCACCATCGTCGAGCGCGACGGCGAGATCTGGATGATCAAGGATTGTCCGGTCCACGGCAACTTCGAAGACATGATGGCCATCGACTCCACCTTTCTTACGCACATCGAAAAGATGTTTCCGGGCCGCGACATCGACGCCCACAACGACGAGAAGTTGCACAACCACGGCTCGAGCACTGTTAAGTATGGCCGCGGCGCCGTGCTGACCGTCGACTTGACGAACCGCTGCAACATGATGTGCGACCCGTGCTTCATGGACGCCAACCAGGTTGGCTTTGTTCATGAGCTCAGCATGGACGAGATCAAGGAGATTCTCGACAACGCGATCACGATCAAGCCGCGTCGCCAGATGTCGGTTCAGTTCTCCGGTGGTGAACCTTCGATTTCGCCGCACTTCATCGAAGCGATTCGCTACTCCCGCAAAGTTGGCTACAACAGCGTGCAGGCGGCGACGAACGGAATCGAATTCGCCAAGAGCAAAGAGTTTTGCCGCCAGGCTGCCGAAGCCGGACTACGTTATGTTTATCTACAGTTCGACGGTATCGGCAACGATGCGAACAGTCACCGCCAGGTCGGCAACCTGTTCGACGTGAAGATGAGAGCGATCAACAACCTGCACGAAGCGGGCGTCGAGATCGTTCTCGTTACCACGCTCGTCAACGGCATCAACAACGATCAGGTCGGTTCGATCATTCGCTTCGCTTTGGACAATCCGAAGAAGATTGCGTTCCTTTCGTTCCAGCCGGTTTCGTTCACTGGCCGTGACGAAGAGATTACTGAGCAACGCCGTCTGCAACAGCGCTACACGTTGTCGCACCTCGCGCATGACGTGAAGGACCAGGTCGGCATCACTGAGCCGACGCGCGATTGGTTTCCGCTGTCGTTGATGGGCGCGTTTGCGGATTTCGCGGACCTGGTCCATGGTCCGGAAGCTGAGTGGGGGCAGGTTTCCTGCGGGTGCCATCCGAACTGCGGCGTCGGTACCGCGGTGATGATCGACAAGGAAACCAAAGAGATGAGACCGGTGCCGGAGTTCCTGAACATTCCGGGTCTCGTCAAAGACATGCAGAAGATCACCGACGCGGCGCGTGGCAAGTGGATGTCGAACCTGATGATGGGTCTG
>DASXXL010000101.1:0-2352 GCA_036503085.1 Pyrinomonadaceae bacterium
GAAAGCGGGCTCTTCATTTATGGTTTTTCCGTCGGATGCAAACACGCCGTCTTTCGCCGTACCGATCAAGAGGCGCTGCTGTTCGTCAGCAAGCAGGCTGATGACTTCGCGCGACGCTGACGTGCCGTTGGCCCACATCAAACTTGTACGCCCGCCGTCGAGTCGTTCGACACCGCGTCCGAAGATGGCGTAGTAAGTCGCGTTGTTGAACTGCGCGATGGCGCGCACACTGCCGACGCCGTCAGGCGTAACCGAACCGGATTCCAGCCGCGCAAACAGTTGCTCTTCGAGCGGCGTCGATTGTTTCGGCGAAACGTAGAAGCCACTGACCGATGCGACGAGCAGACGCTGCGTGCGATCTTCGGCGACAGCGTAAATGATATTTTGTCCGAGGCCGGGAACAGTCTTCCACGCCACGGTCTTGTCGTCGTAAACAAACAGCCCGCGGTTCGTGCCGGCGATCGTTCTGCCGCTCGTGGTTTGATAGAGCGCGCGGATGAAATTGCTGTCGCTGTTATCGCCGACCGATTCGACGCGCGGCGCTTGCGGGTCGTAGCGGCACACGCCGCGATCCGTGCCAAACCAGATCACGCCCTCGCGATCGGCGAAGATTTCGTAGACGTGATCCGAGCGCAGACCGCCGGCAGTGCCGTCGAATGTGAACCGCTGCGTCTTTTCTTTAGAGACGCGAAACACGCCGCGACCGTCAGTGCCGATCCACAGCTCGTCGCCGATCGATCGAAAAGTCAGAACTGGACCAGTCGCGGCGTCGAACCGTTTGAGGTTCGACGGCTCAGTGCCGCTGAACGCGCCCGGTTCTTCTTTGCGTGCTTTGCCGCCCGCCCACAGTTTTCCGCCGTGATCGATCTCGAGCGCGTTGACGAAGAACGTTGCGGGTTTTGCCGGTGGTTCTTTCACGCGGCCGTTCTCGATCTCCAACACGCCACGCGTCAACGTGCCGATGAAGAGGCGATTGTTTACTTTCGCGATGCTGGTGATCGTGAGTGGACCAGGATGTTCGCGATCCGCACTTTGCAAATGTTCACTCAGCAACGAGCGCGTTTCGATTCCCGCGCCGGGTCGCCCGCGACACTCGTAGAGGTTGCCCTGCTCGGTCGTCATGAACGCCGCGTCGTCAGTCGTGATGATTGCGGAAACCGCCTGTGTCGTCGTTTCTTTGATTCGTTCAAACACACCGGCGCTGAGTCGCGCCGCGCCTGATTCAGTGCCGACCCACATCGATCCGTCGCGATCGGTCTGCAACGCGAGCACGCGTCCGGCGGGCAACGCGGGATCGTTGATAGTTTGCGTGCGGCGGCCGTCGAATTTTGCGAGGCCGGCTTCCGTGCCGAACCACATCGCGCCGTCAGCCGTCTGTGCGATCGCGTGTACGCGATCCGACGGCAGTCCGTGAAACAACGTGACCGCGCCCCATTGATGCAAGCCCGTGATCGGTGTCGGCGAAGGTGATGGCGATGGAGAGGGCGATGGCGAAGGTGATGCTTGCGCCAGCGGTTCGCCGGTTTGGGCCAGCGGCGTTTGAGCGAACGTCAGAAACAAAGCCACAAAGAAGCACAAAAGGCACAGACAGGCTCGTAAAAACCTTTGTGCGTTTTGTGCTTCTTTGTGGCTTTCATGCTTTTGGGGGAAAGCGGATCTCATCGATTCTTCTTTGCGGCTGCTTCGCGTTTCTGCTCTTCGGCGAAGCGCTTCTGATCTTTTTGGATCCAGCCTTCGAGATCGGTCGCGGCCTTTTCGAGTTCGTCGCTGTTCAGCAGACCGCGGCGCAGTGCTTCGAAAAACGCGCGCGTACGAATGTTGTAAGCGAGTTTTTCATAAGCTTCCTGATCGGTGCCTTCGGCGACGGTGACGAACAATTTCTCGTAGAGCGTTGCCAGCCGGCTCTCGACGCCGCGCAGACTCAACGAACACTTCCGCGCGATGGCCCAGTTGGAAAGTCCGAGCGCGAGATAGTAAAGCGCTTCCGCTTCAAACTCCGTCAAGAGCGGTCGCTTGAATGAGTCTTTGAACGCCGGATCGATCATGTCGGCGCCGTCTTCCAGCACGGCTGCGACAAAACGCAGGAAACGCGATTCAGGATTGTTCTTGTGAATGAAGCCATAGGCCGGCGGCGGATCGACCGACTTCACGATCTTGCGAATCTCGTTGATGTAAATCTCGTGCGGAAACTGGGTCCAGAAAATAATCCGCGCCGTGGGAAAGTCCCGCCAGATCGCGCGCGCGGCCTTCACGCCTGAGAGCTTGGGCATTTGGATGTCGAGAATGCAGACGTCCGGTTTTTCGTCGAGGGCGATTTTTACGGTCTCCTCGCCGTCGCCCGCTTCGAAGATG
>DASXXL010000102.1:0-2920 GCA_036503085.1 Pyrinomonadaceae bacterium
CACACAGGCGCGCGTGCGAGCCGAGTTCACGCAAGGATTTGCTGAGGGTTTGGTTTGTGGCGCGTTTGAAAGAGGAGACGAAGAGTCACGTTACCTGTTGTTTGAGCCTCGGATGAACACAGATAGATAATGATCACGCCGGTTGTGATAATGAACCGACACGAATGAGTTTTGCCAAGTTCGATCGTTATGTGGACCGTCACGCGCGGAATTTTACGGAGCGGCTGCAAAGTCTTTGCCGAATGCCATCCGTCGCCGCGCGCGGCACCGGCATGCGCGCTATCGCTGAGACCGTCGAACAGATGATGCAACGCGTCGGGATCGGCACCCGCACGTTCAAAGTCGGGTCCGGCTATCCGATTATTTACGGTGAGTGTGGCAGTGGGCCAAAGACTTTCGTCGTTTACGGTCATTACGACGTGCAGCCCGTGGGCCATCTGACCGAATGGACCTCTGGTCCATTCGCGGCGACGATCCAGGACGGCAAGTTGTACGCGCGTGGCGCGGCGAACAGCAAAGGCGATCTCGTCGCGCGTCTCGCGGCCGTCGAGGCTTATCAAAAGTCGTTCGGCAAACTACCGGTGACGTTGCGCTTTCTCGTGGAAGGTGAAGACGGTCTCGGCAGTCCGAGTCTTTATCGGTTCGCGAGCGAAAACGGAGAGCTATTAAAAGCCGACGGCTGTTTGTGGGACGAAGGCGCGCGCGATACGAGTGAGACTCCGGTCGTGAGTCTCGGCTTCAAAGGCATCACGTTTATCGAACTGCGCGCTTTCGGCGCGCGTTCAGACCTGCATTCGAAGTGGGGCACGATCGTGCCGAATCCCGCGTGGCGGCTCGTGCAGGCTCTCGCGACGATCACTTCACCAAAAGGCGTCATCACCATCGACGGTTTCTCGTCGCACGTCGCGCCGATCAGCGACGAAGACGTGGAGGCGTTGAAGACGATCGAGCTCGACGAAGCGGGACTAAAACGCGAGTTTCGCATCGGCGGCTGGGTGCGTTCGATGAAAGGCCAGACGCTGATCAAGGAACATATCTTTGGTCCAACCTGCACGATCTGCGGCATTCACACCGGACACACCGAAGCGGGCGCGAAGACCGTGTTGCCAAGTACGGCGATGGCGCGTCTCGACTTCCGGCTCGTTCCCGACCTATCGGCGGAGCTCGTCGTGCGGCTCTTGCGCGAGCACCTCGACGTCCGCGGTTTCAAGGACATTGAGATCATCGAGCTCGGCAGCGCGCCGCTCGCGAAGTCGTCGGCGAAGTCGCGCATCGCGCGCGCGCTCGTGCAGTCGATGGCGGAAGTTTACGGACGGCCGGCGGTGGTGTATCCGATGGATCCTTCGAGTGGACCAGTGGGCGCGGTTTGTGGCGTGTCGCAGCCAGCGACACCGATGGCGTCGTTCGGCACCGGCTACGCGGGCTCGAATCCGCACGGACCCGACGAGAACATTCGCATCGACGACTTTTTGCAAAGCATCAAGCTCGTCGGCCGCGTGCTGTACAAACTCGCCGAGACGAGGCACAAGTCGAGCGCGAACACGAGCGTTTACGAAGACAGCAATCCCACGGCGCCGCTGCCGCTGCCGCGCGCGAAATACGCAGAGAAGAAGGAGTAACGATTGGCCGCGAAGGCAACCGCACGCCAGATCGAAAAACTGCGCGAGGAGATTCGACGTCACGACGACCTTTATTACGTCAACAACTCGCCGGAGATTTCCGATCGCGAATACGATGCACTGCTCGAACAGTTGCAGCAGCTCGAGCAGGCGAATCCTGAATTAGTCACGCCTGACAGTCCGACGCAACGAGTGGGTGGCCGGCCCGCCGAGGGTTTTCCGGAGGTGGTCCATAGCCGGCAGATGCTCTCGCTCGACAACACCTACAACTTCGAGGAGCTGCGCGCGTTTGATGAGCGTTGTCGCAGGCTCGCTGAGGGACGCCGGCTCGAGTACGTTGCTGAGTTGAAGATCGACGGCCTGTCGCTGTCGTTGCAGTACGCGGATGGTTTGCTGGTGCGCGGCGTGACGCGCGGCGATGGACGTATCGGCGAAGACGTAACGCAGAACGCGCGCACGATTCGCAGCGTGCCGTTGCGGTTGAAGTCTGATGCGAAAGTGCTCGACACGAACGTTGAAGTTCGTGGTGAAGTGTTCATCCCGCGCGAGGTCTTCGAGAAGACGAACGCCGAACGTGAAGAAGCAGGCGAGTCGCGGTTCATGAACCCACGCAACGCGGCGGCGGGCGCGATTCGCCAGCTCGATTCACGACTCGTCGCGCGTCGCAAGCTCGACATGTTTTGTTACGACCTGTTTGTCGGGGGGGCCCGCAAACCGTTTGCGACGCATTGGGAAGCGCTGGAGTGGCTGCAAGCCGCGGGCTTTCGCGTGAATCCGCATCGCAAGGTTTGCGAGACGATCGATGAAGTGATCGAGTTTGCGAATGCGAAGGAAGCGCTGCGGGATGACTTGGGTTATGAAATTGACGGCCTCGTAGTGAAGGTCAACTCGACCGCTTTGCAGGACGAGTTCGGCGCGACGCAGAAAGCACCGCGTTGGGCCATCGCTTACAAGTACCCGGCTCGCCAGGCATCGACGCAGGTGAAGGACATTTTTGTTTCCGTCGGCAGAACGGGAGCGATCACGCCGGTCGCAATGCTGGAGCCTGTGTTTCTCGCGGGCACGACCGTTGCGCGCGCTACGCTGCACAACGAAGATGAAATTAAACGTCTCGGATTGAAGATCGGCGATTGGGTAATGATCGAGAAGAGTGGCGAGATCATTCCCAAGGTGCTCAGCGTGATCAAGTCAAAACGCGATGGATCTGAACGGCCGTTTCGACCACCGAAGAAGTGTCCGGTCTGTGGCGGTTTGATCTCGCGGGTCGAAGGCGAAGTGGTCGCGCGTTGTGTGGCCGCGGA
>DASXXL010000103.1:0-7776 GCA_036503085.1 Pyrinomonadaceae bacterium
TTTTGGTTCACACGGCGAGAGGGAAAAGCGGGAGTCAATTAAGAAGGAGTGTTTCCTGGACGCGGCGGCGGATGTAGTTCTGTTCGACCTGGTTGGTCGTGAGGGAATGGGCACGTAGATAAGCGGTGTGCGCAGCGTCGCGACGAGCGAGGCGGCGCAGCAGATCGGCGCGGGCGGCGTGATAGAGGTAGTAGTTGTCGAGCTTGCCGGTCGCGCCGATCTCCTCGATCAACTTTAGACCCGCTTCATAACCGTCAGCCATCGCGACTGCCGCCGCGTGGTTCAAAGCGACGACGGGCGAAGCAGACAAGCGCACCAACTCTTCATACAGTGCGACGATCTGGCGCCAATCAGTTTGCGCGGCGGTCTCAGCTTCACAGTGCAACGCGGCGATCGCGGCTTGGATTTGATACCGTCCGGCGGCGCCGAGCGCGAGCGCACGTTCAACGAGCCGCACCCCTTCGTCGATCTCCTTGCGATCCCAGAGCGAACGATCCTGCTCTTCGAGTGTGACCAGTTCACCACGATCGTTGACTCGCGCTTTGCGTCGCGAGTCCTGCAACAACATCAACGCGAGCAGTCCGAGGTTCTCGGGTTCATCCGGCAACAACTCACACAACACGCGTCCGAGTCGAATCGCTTCCGCGCAAAGATCGTTACGCACGAGACTCTCACCCGCGCTCGCCGCATAACCCTCGTTGAAGATCAGATAAATGACAGCCTGAACCGCGGCCAGACGCTCGCTCAGACGTTCAAGCGAGGGAATCTCGTAAGGAATGCGCGCCAGACGAATCTTCTGCTTCGCGCGGACGAGACGTTGGGCCAGCGTCGCTTCCGGCAAGAGAAACGCATGTGCGATCTCAGTCGTCGTCAGACCACCCAACGTGCGCAGCGTCAGCGCCACCTGTGCATCGCGACCGAGCGACGGATGGCAACAGGTGAAAATCAGACGCAACCTGTCGTCAGGATATTCCATCGTGTCCTCAAGCAGCGCCGGCTCGGCAAACGGCTGCAAGCGTGTGGCTTCGTATTCAATTTCCGATTGTTTGTCGCTGCGCGTGCGGTCGCGGCGTACGGCGTCGAGCAGTCTGCGATGCGCGACTGTCGTTAACCACGCACCGGGATTACGTGGTGGACCATCGCGTTCCCAAGTCTCAGCGGCGGCGACAAACGCTTCGTGCAATGCTTCCTCGGCGAGATCGAACGATCCCGATTGGCGAATCAGCGTCGCGATGATGCGTCCGTACTCTTCACGAAAGACTTGTTCGAGCGTGTCACGCGCCTGCGTCATGAAGGCGAGCGTTGCACAATCGCCGGGCGCGTGCAACGCCGCTTGGGAATTGCCCCAAAAGTCACTGGCCCGCTCTTCTCTGTGCAACTCTGTGTCCTCTGTGTCTCTGTGGTAATGATTTCTTAGCAAAACGAACCACAGAGACACAGAGGACACAGAGTTGCACAGAGAAATCAACTCGGAACCGACTTTAAGGCAAGACTCACCGCCTCCATGAAGCGAAGGTGCTTTAGGCAGTGACGGGCGCAGCCATCTCCACGAGCGGCCGCACTTCGATCGTGCCCATTCGCGCCGACGGAATGCGCGCCGCGATACTCGTAGCTTCGTCGAGGTCTTTGGCTTCGATCAGAAAGTAACCGCCGAGTTGTTCGTGCGTTTCCGCAAACGGCCCGTCGGTAATCAACTCCTTGCCGTCGCGCACGCGCACGCTTGTGGCCGTAGAGATCGGCTGCAACTGCGAGCCGGTGACAAACTTCCCGCTGGCCTCGAGTTCGCCTCGCAACTTCCGGAATTCAAGAAAAATCTGCTGGCGCTCGGCTTCGGTGATGGCGTTCCAACTCGGCTCGTCCTGGTAAATCAGCAACATGTATTTCATCGCGGTGCTCCTTTATTAAGTTCGTTAACCTTCCAACCTCACGACGGACGAACTTCGCGAAATCGACACCCGCCCGCGAAAATTTTTAGCCGATAGTTTGACCATAGCCGAGCCACTTGCGCACGTAGCTCACCTGTCCGGTGTGATACGTGTCGTGAAAAGCGAAGAAAGCGACCGTGCCGCCGAGTTTTCCGTCGAACGAGGGAAGACCGGCAGGCGCGGCTTGTGCCAACTCCTCCGATGTTTTATTCCGCAGCGCCGCAGCCAGGTCCGTGCTCACCTGCGACCACACGCTGCGCATCTCTTCGACAGACGGATATTCACCGTCGTCGATGCGTTCCGCGCCGCGTGCGAAAAGCGATCTCCACGCAACGTCCCAATCCTGGCCGAGAAAATTCAGCGTTCGACCGCGATGCACGATCACATGCCCCATTAGCCACAGCAAATGGTTCGAATCCTCCCCAGGTTGACGAAACCAATCATCCGGCGCCACATCGGCGATCGCTTTGTTGATGATATCGGTGTTGGCCTTGAAAATACTCTCAATATTACTCAAACCGTTTTCCATGAAATACCCCCTTTAGTTTTCAGGTAAGAGATGAGGAATAGTACGCCTAAAACGCCGTCAACGATCCCTGCTCCGAACATGAACGTCGACAAGCGGTGTTGCACGTAAAGCAAAACCGCCGGAATAAAGAAGCTGGCTTTCTCGACGACCGCGACCGGCATCAAGGGACGAAAGCGCACCACGTCGCGCGACATCACGATAAAAGCGAGTTGCCATGCAACAGCGACGCCGATGAAACCGTAGTAGTACTCCGGATGAGTGATGGGTGGCGGGTAGTCGCGCCCGGTCTGCTGCTCCATAAAATAGAGCGGGACGAGCGCAAGCAATCCGTAGATCCCGGCGATCAGGAAAGTGAGCTTAGCGAATTTCATCTCAACAACATTCCTTTCGGGGGTGGGACCGCAGGCGTCTCGCCTGCAAGGCTGCGATTAGGGCGCTACCGTGTGTCTTGCAGGCGAGACGCCTGCGGTCCAATGTAACTTCACGTGCATTCTAAACTGGACCAGTTGTTGTTATAAACTTGCGGCACGTTTCGCGTGGAGGCAATTATGAACCTGGCAGACATCAAACGATTATTCAATTACACCGAGTGGGCCAATGAGCTGGCGCTAAAGGCAGCGGCGCAGTTGCCGGACGAGCAACTTCGTCGCGATGTGGCGATCAGTCACGGATCGATTTTCGGAACGCTCGTGCACATGGCGGGCGCGGAATGGATCTGGGTCGAACGCTGGCACGGCCACTCGCCGCGAAAGGAAGAAGCGTGGTCTTTGTGGTCCACGGAAGCATGTGTGGATTTACCGGGACTGCAGGATCGTTGGGGCGCGGTGGTGGACAAACGCGCCCGCTTTCTTGCCGAGCTCGACGAGGAGCGCTTCGCCGCCGACATGGGTTTCAAACTTCTCAGCGGCGATCCGAGCGCGATGAAGCTCGTCGATCAGATGCAACACGTCGTGAATCACGCGACGATGCATCGCGGACAGATCGTCGGCATGATGAGGCAGTTCGGCATCGATCCGCCGGCGACAGACTTGTTGTTCTACTTGCGACGCGAGATCTCGCCGAAGTAGTAACGATCCACGAACCAGATGAACGGCTTTCTCTGTGGCTCTGTGGTTAACTGATTTGCACGAGAAACTAACCACAGAAGCACAGAGAAAGTACTTTTCGGTAAAGCCGCACTAACTCACTAGCTCATCCTCATCGCAGTCGCCCTTTGCGCGAGCACCGGTTGCGTAAACTGCGCCTGTTCCGTCGAGCCGTTCAAAGCAGTGGTTGAAGAAGTGCCACCTGCGATCACCTGCGCCACCCGATCGAAGTAGCCCGTGCCGACAAACGCCTGGTGCTTCACCGCGCGATAATTGCTGTCGGCTTCGCGTTCAAACTCCACTGCCTGAAGTTTCGCGTATGCACTCATGCCCGTCTCGCGATACTCGCGCGCGAGCTCAAACATCGCGAGGTTGAGCGCGTGGAAACCCGCGAGCGTGATGAACTGAAACTTGTAGCCCATCAGCCCCAACTCTTTTTGAAACTTTGCAATCGTGCGCTCGTCGAGCTTCTTCTTCCAATTGAACGAAGGCGAACAGTTGTAAGCCAGCAACTTCTCGGGAAACTGCTCGTGAATCGCGTGTGCAAACCGGCTCGCGTCTTCGAGATTAGGTTCCGACGTCTCGCACCAGACGATGTCAGCGTAAGGCGCGTAAGCGAGTGCGCGCGCAATCGCCTGGTCCAACCCCGCTTTGACGCCGAAGAAACCTTCAGTTGTGCGCTCGCCGGTTAGGAATGCATGATCGCGTTCGTCGATATCGCTCGTGAGCAGGCCCGCGCCGTCCGCGTCAGTACGCGCGACGAGAACTGTGTCGACGCCGAGCACGTCCGCGGCAAGCCGCGCCGCGATCAACTTTTGAATGAACTCCTGCGTGGGCACGAGCACCTTGCCGCCCATGTGGCCGCACTTCTTGCACGACGCGAGCTGATCTTCGAAGTGCACGCCCGCCGCGCCCGCTTCGATCATTCCTTTCATCAACTCAAACGCGTTCAGGTTGCCGCCGAATCCGGCCTCCGCATCCGCGACGATCGGCACGAACCAATCGATACCGTTGCGGCCTTCCGCGTGATCGATCTGATCGGCACGCTGCAAAGCCTGATTGATCTTGCGCACCACGTCGGGAACGCTGTTCGCCGGATACAAACTCTGATCGGGATACATGTGCCCCGCGAGATTCGCATCCGCCGCGACCTGCCACCCACTGAGATAGATCGCCTTCAGTCCGGCCTGCACCTGTTGCACCGCCTGACAACCCGTCATCGCGCCGAGTGCCGGAACGTAAGATTCGTTGTGCAGCAACTGCCAGAGGCGTTTCGCGCCTCGTTCGGCGAGCGTGTATTTGATCTCGACCGAGCCGCGCAGCTTCAAAACGTCTTCCGCCGTGTAGCCGCGGGTGATTCCTTGCCAGCGCTCGTTGGTGGCCCATTCGTTTTCCAGTGCAACGTGATCGTAAGTGTTCATCGCTCTTCCCCCTGCTTTGTTGAGTGTCAGACCGGATCAAATTCCTGATCGCGGATCAGCGATTCGCTGATGTTTCGTGCGGTGCGGTACTTCTCGATGAGGGATGGGTCGGTTTCAAGGGGAAGGTCGTGCAAAATACGATTGAGCTCTTCGTCAAACATGCGGTTGATCTCGGCAGCGTCGTGTAGTCGATGACGGACGCGCTGCGCGATCATCAGACGGTAAATGCGATCGGTGGCGAGATCTTCCATGTAGCCGTCGAGGAGACTCGCGCCTTTGCCGTTCAGCACGCCGTTGCGATAACGAATGACAGTGCGGATCGCGGCGCGCGTGCCGTCTTCCGTGATCTTGCCGACGCCTTGCGGCACGGGACGCAGATCGGGATACGTGGGCTCGTCGGCTTTACGCTTTTTCACTTGATTCGGAAACGGAAACTGCTGTACGGCGATCTCGTTTTGATCGGGATGTCCGGTCCACGCGCCGTCCATCAAACAGTTTGCTTCGTTTTTCTTGTCTTCGGCGAGCACGCGCAGCGCGCGTTCGTTCAGTTCGCGATCGCTGCGGCTCGGATACAACGCCGTCATGCCGCCGATCGCGAGAATGCCGTGCTTGTGACACGTCTCCGCCAACAGTTCGCGCAGATTTTGGAAGAACGGAACGTTGTGCGGAATCGTGTTTCGGTCCGGCAGTATCCACGCGGGATCGTTGAGATTGAAATGGATCAAGCTCGCCATGTAGTCCCACCGGCCGAGATTCAAACCGACGAGGTGATCGCGCAGGTTGTAGATGAATTCCTCCATCTGATATGCAATCGGGTGCGACTCCACGAGGGCCATGCACTTGATGTAACCGCGCGGCCAACCTTTCGCGTCCTCGATCGCGCGGAAGAGATCGCGCCACCACAACGCCTCTTCGGCTGACTCCGATTTCGGAATGTAAAAACTGAGCGGATGCTTGAGACGATCGGCGTCTGCGTGATATGCGACGAGCGCGACGTCAAACAGCGATGCCGACATGAGTTCGTCGTGCAACACTCCGGCCTGGCTGATGTGCAGGCCCCGCGGTCTCACCCAGATTACGGTTTTGCTTTCGTTGATGCCGACGGTGCGATCTCGTTTGGCGTCGTGGTAGGTGAGCTCGCCTTTCAGTGCGCGATCGATGTTTGCGATGCCAGTCATCAGGTTGGACCACGTGTTCGCCATCGAGTCTTCGAGGTCCAACATCACGCCGGGAGCGCCGGAGTTGAGCATCTTCACGACGAGTTCGGCGTCGTCCGCCGGTCCCGTCATCTGGTTGCGCTGGTCGGCGCACCAGTCGGGCAATGGAATCGTCCACTCGGTCGTCGTCGCCCGCGAAGGCGCCAGATAGTTCGGTTTACGACAGTTGTGAGCGGCCGCGAGAACCTCGGCGCGCTGGCGTGCCAGCGATTGCTGGCGTGGGGTGAGTTCGTGATGCAGGCTCCACAGAAACTCGCTGAATCCCTTTGGTAGATCGGTCTCCGCGTTGAATCCCGGCGGCGCCGTGTTGAAGCGTGTTCCGTATTGTGAACGAGTGCTCGACATAAAGTGCGGGGAGGTTTACCATGCGCTTCTCAACCCCCGCAATAAGGTAATCGCAATCGTGAACGGAAACTTCTTCACGATTCTGTGAAGTCAGCCAGTGTTTACAGTCTTTCTTTGGAAAAGCAGCAGTGTTTGAATTGTAGTTTGATCGTGATCGTTCGGAATTGTGAACACGGTTTTGCTTGGCGGAGGCGTGATGGTGATGAGTCGAGCAGCGGTGGCAAAGAGTCAGGAGTTCGTAAAACGAAACGGTAGTCGGGAGCAGGTAACTTCGGTTGAGCGCGCGCTTTCGATCCTCGAATTGCTCGCGAGCAGGAATCATGGACTGAGCACTTCCGAGATCAGTCGGGCGGCGAAAGTGCCGAAGAGTTCGACCAGTTATTTGTTGCGCACGCTCGTGGGTCGCGGCTACGTGCATCGCGACTTGGAGACGGGGCAGCACACACTCGGCATTCGCGTGTTGAGTCTTGGCGGTCAGGCGATGCAGGGCATGGCGCTGCGTGAACTCGCGATGCCCCACTTGCGACAGATCGTCGAGACGACGCGTTTGGGTTCGCACCTGGCCATACTCGATCACGGCGAGGCGGTCTATATCGAACGGATAGAGTCGCCCGGTTTTATCAAGATGGATATTTGGAATGGACGTCGTGTCGCGCCGCAAGTGACGGCGGTTGGTAAGGCGTTGATTTGTCAGTTGAGTCGCGAAGAAGTGCAGGAGATTGCGGGGCTGCATCCGGTGCGTCCGGTGTCCGCACGAACGATCGTTACGCTTCCGCACCTGCTAGAAGATCTCGCCGCCATTCGCCGGCGTGGTTATGCGATCGACGATGAAGAGCACGCTGTCGGTGTGCGTTGTGTCGCGGCGCCGGTGTTTGCCGCGACGGGTGAAGTGGTTGCTGCTATCGGCGTGAGCGGCACGGTGAGTCAAATGAACGACGACCATCTGCACTCGTTCGGCAAGATCGTCCAGACCATTGCTCTGAAACTCTCGGCCCAACTCGGCGGTCGCCGCAGCCGTTGACCAGTCCGCGTACGTGAGGAGATTAAGAACATGTCTGCTATTTTCACTGCCCTCGGTCGTACTGACCATTACGTCTCAATGCGGGTCCACGGAAACTCAGCCCAGATAGATTTCGACCCGCCCGATTTGCCGAACAAGTTTATAGCAGTGAGACGCGTGGCGCAGGGAACGCATATCACGAGCAACTTTCAATCTAATGCCTCGGCACACTTTTCAATTCCCACACCACTGAC
>DASXXL010000104.1:0-9840 GCA_036503085.1 Pyrinomonadaceae bacterium
GTACGCAATCATCCCGGCGCGAATTGTCGCCCACCCACGTCCACCATCTCGGTAAATCGGAATAACGATCGGCAGCGGCCGGACGAGGTGCGGCGCGATGCGCAACAACGTTTCACGTTCCCGCAACGACTCGCGCACCAACCCAAACTCAAAGTGCTCCAGATAACGCAGCCCACCATGAATCAGTCGCGTCGATCCGGCACTCGTTCCGCCTCCGACATCACCCTTATCGACAAGCAACACCTTCAACCCGCGCATCGCCGCGTCGCGCGCGATGCCCGCGCCGTTTATCCCTGCGCCAACCACCACCAGATCAAACTCCTGGTTCATACACACACCATATCGTGTCGCGGCCATACGGTCTAAGACATCACAACAAAAACCAACCGCTGGCAGCATCAGTCACGCTCTTGAGCGATCTCAAAATTACAACAGCCATTCGAAACCCGACGCTTGAGAGATCTCAATTTTGATCTTGTCCTCTGTTTATGCGCGTAACGGGCATACACTTTGCCGCATCCCGCTGCGCCAAACGCGATCTCTCGAACAAGGAGCAAGGACCATGAAAGTCTCCCGACTAAACACCAGCCTTCTCGTTTTTCTACTCACCTTCTTCTCAATCACCGTTACAGCACGCGCCTTCGAGGACGACGACGAATCCGACGATTACGACGTAAAGGATCGGGTCGTGCGCATCAGTTTGATCACCGGGGAAGTGAGCCTCAAGCGCAAGGGCAATCAGGACTGGGAAACCGCGCGCCTGAATTATCCGCTGGTCGAGGGCGACACCATCGCCACCGACAAAGACAGTCGCATGGAGATCCAGATCGACGCGCGCAACTTCGTACGTCTCGCGCCGGCGACCGCGCTGCGCATCGTCACTTTGCGCGAAGAAGGCGTGGCGCTCGGTGTCATCGAGGGCACCGCGTTTGTCCGGCTCGTAAAGTTCGATCGGAAGCATGAGTATTTCGAAGTCGATGCGCCACGAACGACGATGGCTGCCGAGAAGCCGGGGCTTTATCGCATCGACGTGCCGCGTGAGGGTCGCGTGCGTCTCACCGTGCGCGACGGCGGCAGTGCGCGCATTTATTCCGACACATCGGGGTTTTCGTTGCGCGACGGTCGCACGGCTGAACTGGTGCTCGAGGGCGAGAATGCCGGCGATTGGGATTTTCTCGCGGCTAGTTCACGCGACGCGAACGATGAATGGGTAGACGATCGCGAACGCTATCTCGCGCAGCGGCTTCGTTACGATAGCGAGTATTACGACGATTATGTTTGGGGGGCGGAAGATCTCGCGGCCTATGGCGATTGGACTTACACGAACGACTTCGGTTGGATCTGGCAGCCACACCCGCAGACGATCAGCGCGTACGGCGATTGGGCGCCGTATCGGTATGGTCGCTGGGTTTGGTGTCCGCCGTACGGTTGGACCTGGGTTGGTTACGAGCCGTGGGGTTGGGCGCCGTATCACTACGGGCGCTGGGTTTACCACAACAATGCGTGGGCGTGGGTGCCGCGCAGTCATTACAACCGGAGGCGTAGCTGGTGGCGGCCGGCGCTGGTTGTGTTTGTGAATCTTTCGTTTGGGAACGACATCTGTTGGTATCCGCTTCCTTACTATGCGCACGATCCGTATTCGCGTCGTTATCGACACGGGGATCGGAATTATCCGGGGCGTGGTGGTTCGGGTGGATATGTTGGCGGTCGGCCTGGTAGTGGCAGTGGCCGGCCCGGATATCCTGATGGTCGCCCTGGTTATCCTGGTAATGGTGATGGACGTCCCGGTGCTGGAGGTTCTACCGGCGGTGGTCGGCCGGGCTATCCGGGTAGTGGTGGTTCTACTGGGCAGACGGCTGGTGATTACAAAGCGTGGCGTGGTGTGACGCGTGTGCCGCGCAGGGATTTTGGTGATAACGAGCCGGGTCGACCGGTTGATGAACGCACCGCGCGACGTGTGATCGACTCGCCGCCCAGTCTCGATGATTTACCGCGGCGCATTGGTGTACCGGCTGCCGCAGTACCGGCTGGCACAGTACCGTCCGGTGCGGTTACCGGTTCGGCTGGTTCAGATCCGACTGAAACTAAGCGTGGTCGTAATATTGTTGGAGTGCCGCGCGCGATTCAGTTTCCGGAGGCTTCGACGGGTGCTGCTGAACGTACGCCGGGTGTTTCGCTGGATGACGATCTTAGGCGTTCGCGAATCTTTCGTGGACGTGAGCCGCGCACTGATCCCGCGCAGAGCACGAGTGGTCCATCGGCTCCCTCAAACAGGCCAAACGCTGGTTCACCAAACGGTCGTTCACGGAACGATGATTCGCCCAACGCTGGTTCTTCTAACGCTGGTTCGCCAGATAGTGGTGGCTCGACGAATCGTGAACGGCCGAACACTGTTTCGCCACCGAACGAGCAGCCGCGATCGGTTGAAGCGCCGCCGTCGGGTGCAGTTGTTCGTCCCGAGCCGCGACCTGATGAGCGGCCCGGGCGTGTTGTGCGACCTTCAATGGGTGAAGGCGAGAAACGCGTACGCGGTCAGCAAGGAATCGAAAACAACCCACGAGGCGAAAACAACCCGCGAAGCGAGCGCTCCGATCCACCTCAACGCGTAGATCCGCCTGTGCGCTCCGATCCCCGTCCTTCTGAGTCACGACCCGAACCCCGTCCGGAGTCACCACGTTCTGAACCAGCGCCACGCGTTGAGACTCCGCGGTACGAAGCGCCACCACGCGTCGAAACTCCTCGGCCCGAACCGCCGCCCCGACATGATCCGCCTCCACGTGTCGAGACTCCGCGGAACGATCCCCCACAACGCTCTGAGCCAGCGCCGCGTAACGATCCTCCACCGCGCAACGATCCACCACAGCGATCTGAACCGGCGCCGCGCAACGATCCGCCGCCGCGTAACGATCCGCCGGCGAGGTCTGAACCGGCGCCGCGATCGGAACCACGGTCAGAGCCGCGATCGGAGTCACCGCGATCGGAGGGACCAAAGAAGCCTGACAGACCGTGAACTCGGTCTTAGGAAGGAGTGATCTTGAGGCGGGGGAGTTTGCGGGAGAGGCCGTCAATTGGTGAGCCGGTTTCGCCGATCCGCGAAGCGCCCATGCGCTCATAAAAACCTGCCGCATTCGGATCCGCACTGATTTCTACTTCGCGGACATCGAGTGCGGCAGCACGCTCCATCGCATCGAGAAACAACTCTTTCCCAACGCCCGTGCCGATACACGCCGGCGTCACCCACATGTGCTCGAGCTCCGCTTTCGCACCACTCACACACAACGCGTAAAACCCGCGCACCTCACCTTCAGCTTCCGCCACATACACAAGGTTATCGCGAATGAACTCCGGCGAGATCGTCAGGTCCGCTTCCCAGTGCTTGATCCAGTGCTCGGGATAGCCCCAGTAACGCTTCGCGTCGAGCGCGATCGTCGTCAGTACAGCAGCTTCATCAACAGACGCCGGTCTAATCATATCTAGTTCTTCTCATTCAACGACTTTTCCAACTTACGCACCAACTCCTGCGCCTGCGAAACAAACTCACCTTTCGGCGCGAGCCGCAAATACTCACGATACTCAACCAACGCCCGCTCGCGCTGATTCACACGCAGCAAAATATTTCCCGCGAGCAGATGCGCCTCCGCCAGGTCAGGCTTGAGTTGCAGCGTCATGCCGATTGGACCACCAGCCTTCGCCACCTCACCCATGTCCCAGTAAAGCCGCGCCAACGTAAACTGCCCGTGCCACGATTTCTCATCGAGCTTCAGTCCATCGTGCAACGTCTGCTCCGCTTCCGGATAACGCTTCTGCCGCCAGTAAACTTCGCCAAGATAGATCATCGCCGCGCCGCTATCGGGCTTGATTTCAACGGCCCGCTGCATCGCTTTCTCAGCGTTGTCCCACTCGCGCAGATCCATGTAAGCAATCCCCAGCAGGAGCTGCGCTTCGTAAAAATTCGTGTAGCTCGCAACCGCCTGTTGCAGATGCGCGATCGCTTCTTTATAACTCTTTTTCGCAAGCGCGGCGCGCCCGTTACTGAATGCCTCACGCGCCGCCGCGGGAACACGCGCATCAACCACGTCGATCAGTAGCGGCATACCAGTCGAGCTCTTCGCCCCATCGGCCGTAAGTTCAAACACGAGATATACACGCGTCAGCACCTGAAGATCCGCGTCCTGCTGAGTGGGAAGGTAGCCAGGCGCGTTGACGAGCACTTTGTAGTAGCCGCGTTGTAGATTCGGAAAACGAAAACGCCCGCGATTGTCAGTCACGATCTGATCGATCAACCCGCCACTGAATCGCTCGAGCCGTACCTGAATATTCGTCATCGAGCCGCCGTCATTCAGACGCACCTCGCCACTCACTTCAAACGTCTGCGAATTCGGGTTGTAAGTATCGCGGTCGCGCTGGGCCAACACAGGCGGGACGAACAAAGCAAGCATGGCGACGACTAGCAAGCGAATGATCATGGCCGGAGAACTCGTGGGAGAAAAACTCAAGCTCGGGCGGATTTTACCCCGCCCGAGCTCGAAAGAGTTAACAACGAATGTCAGTGACGGTAATTCAAACCAAACTGAATCAGCCGCGCCGGAACAACAGTCGTTGTGATCTGGCCGAAGGTCGCCGGAGTACCGATATTGACGATGCTCGGGAAACCGAAGACCGGATGGTTCCACAGGTTGAAAACATCCATACGGAAGCGAAGCTCGTGACTTTCCTTGATGTGGAAGTTCTTGAGTAACGAGAAGTCCCAGTTCTGCTGGAATGGACCACGAAACGCGTTGCGTGGCACATCACCAAAACCGGTTGCTCCCGCCGCGCCGTTCGGAACGAGGCTCGCCGTTCTGAAGCACGCCGGATCCAGGTAGTGATTCAAACGATCCGAGAGCGAGCCCTGAGTGTAGGTGCTTTCGATGCTGCCGCAGGCGCCGCTGAACGAAGCAGTGCCACCGTTGGTTTGACCAAACGCGCCGCCGCTTGTGCTGTCAGTGATCGAGAACGGTAAGCCACTCTGATAAGTGACGATGCCGCTGATGCTCCAACCCCTGAAGATCTGGTTGTTCCAGAAATCACCGTTCGGAACCGGTAGATCGTAAGAGTAGCTGACCACGAAACGATGCGGCCGATCGAAATCGCCGCGGGCCTTGTTCTGGAACGGATCCTTCTGCGAGTTGAGGATGTTCGCTCCGCCCTGGCCGTTACGAGTGATGTTCAACTCGTCCGTGCTCAACGAACCGCTGACGTTGTCGATGGTCCGTGAGTAGGTGTAAGCAGCCTGGAAGTAAAGGCCGCGTGACATGCGACGCGAGACTGTCGCCTGGAACGAATTGTAGTTGGCGAATCCGATGTTGCCGGAATAACGCGAACCACGTTTGCGCGACAAGCCGAGGATCTCGTGACGCAGCTCTTCGTTGTTCACGGTGTTTGTCGTGATCGTGTAGCTGACGCCGTTGATGTCACGAACGGTGATCGGGTTCTCGGGACTGGCTACGTTCGCGAGGAACGGATCCCAGATGCCGATGCCGCCCGTGTAGTGCGTGCCCACATAGCCGATCTCAGCAGCCCAACCATGTCCGATTTCGCGTTGGACCGTGAAGTTGTACTGCTGCGTGTAAGGCGTGTAAGCGTCGAGCGGCGCACTGGTAAACGAAGCAAGATTGATCGAGCAGTTTGTTGCGGTGCCACCGTAGTTAAGGCAGCGCTGTCCGGCTGCGTTAACAAAGATCGGTGCGACGTTCGCAAGGTTCGGGTTGGTTGCGGGCAGGCCGGTTGTGGTGTCGCGGAGACCCGCGAAGAACGTCGCCGACGGAATGAACGCACTCGCTATAATCGAAGGCGCTGGAATCCCCGCGAACGGATTCTGTAACTGGAACGAAGCGGGTGTGGTCGTGTTCGACAATGGTTGGACCGTGAACGGCGCGGACAACGAATTCTGCAGAATGTTTTGATTCGACAGTCGTTGGTAATAGATACCGTAGCCGCCGCGGACCACCGTCTTCTGATCGCCCTTAACGTCCCACGCAAAGCCAACGCGCGGTCCCCAGTTGTTGCCGTCGAAGCAGCTCTTCAACGCGCAATCGGAGACGCCCGGCGTGCCCGTGAAACCAGCAAGGTTCACCTTCTCCGGAATCAAGAACGGGTTCTTGCCTTGGGCCGCGAGGCTCGGATCGTAGATGCCCGCGCGAAACAGCTTGTCGTGACCGAAGCTCATGCCTTCCCAACGAAGACCGAGGTTGAGCGTGAGCCGTGGTGACCAGCGGAAGTCGTCCTGCACAAACGCAGCGTAGTCAGTCGCGACGAAGTTTCGCGCCGGATCGCCAAACGCCGATTGAATGGCGGTGACGCGACCCTGGAGGAAATTCTGAAACGAGCTGAACGCTGGATTGCCACCGCCCGCGGGCGTGCTACCGGTCTGCAACGCGCCGCGAACTGCGAAGTTGTTGAATCGATTCAGTTGATATTGGATCGCTTCACCACCGAAACGCAGGCTGTGACGTCCGTGAGTCATCGAGAACGTGTCGACCAGGTTGTACTGGTTCGACACCGTGCCGCGATCGTCGTTCACGCCGGTACCGACAGAGAACAGACCGACGATCGTGACTTGATACATGCCCGGGAAGAGATCGCTGTTGCCGCGAGTCGCTCCGATGTCGCTCAGATTAACGACGTCGGTCGGAATATTCGCGAAGATGAAACGACTCATGCCGAGTCGTATTTCATTGATCTTGCTCGGGCTGAAAACGTGAGTTTCAGTGATTGAAAGGAAGCGGTTCTGCTGCGTGTCGGTGCGCGGAAACGCCAGCGTGCTGGCGGTGCCGTAAGGCTTGTCGACAGCGCCGTTGTCCCAGAACCAACGACCGGAGATCTTGTCCTTGCCGCCGCGCATGATGCGATCGTAGCTGATCGTGTATTGGTTGTCCGTGATCGGCGCGACCGCTGAGAAACTGCAAGTGAAAGTTCCCGTCACTGAGCCCGCGGTCCGGCAACCAGCGCTGCCTGGACGGGGAACGAGGAAACCGTTGTAGATTGGGCTCTGCACGTTGAGAATGTTGACCGCTACCGGATCGATCTGCGCGGTCGTGAGTCCAAATGCGGACGCGAGCAAAGCAGCCGAAGTTTTGCCATCAGGGCCGACCGGAAAAGCTTGCATCGTCGGCGTCAGAGACGAGCCGAGCGGATCCAAACCGTTGCGGGCGCGGACTCCCTGGTAATTGAAAAACCAGAAGCCGTTCAAGACCGGCACTGGACCACTGCCGCTACCGCCAAACACGTTCTGCAACAGACGCGCGCGCTTGCCCACGCCATTCGCGTTGCGGAACCACTCGTTGGCGTTGAGGGCATCGTTGCGATGCTGCCAGTAGCCTTCCCAGTGAAAGTCTTTTGAACCCGACTTGATCACGAGGCCCAACGCGCCGCCGCCTTTGCTGCCTTGCGAAGCATCGTAGAGTGAAGTCGAAACTTTCATCTCTTCGAGCGTGCTCGGATTCGGCAGGGGCACGGTGTCGAAGTGAGCCAGGTTGAAGTCGTTGACGTTGATGCCTTCGAGCGAAATGCTGTTGTTAGTGGTTCGCCCGCCGTTGACGTTCACGTCGGCGGTGCCGCGGCCGGCGCTGCGAACGTCAGTTGGTTCGCTGGCGGTTCCTGCAGACAGTGACAACAGGAACAGAAAGTTTGGTGAAGCGAGGGGCAACTGCCGCAGAGTTTCGGAACCCAGCGGTTGGCCGGTAACTGCGCTTGAAGGATTGATCAAAGAGGCTGAGGCCTCAACGTTCACTGTCTCTTCAATACGGCCCGCCTCGAGAGTCACGTCTTGCCTGGAGCTCTCGCCGATTCTGACTTGCACCGGCGACACCACGGCTTTCTTAAAATTAGGGGCCGTGATTCCAGGCGGTAATTCCCTGGCTTCAACAGGGTGATCGAGAACCCGCCGTCGCTGGTAGTTGTTGCTGTGCGCTCGGACTTTCCGGTGCTCTCGTTGATGACGTCGACGGTCGCGCCTTGAACAAGGGCCCCGCCCGTATCTGTCACCACCCCGGTTATGCCTCCTGTTTGACTGGCTTGGGCGAAAGCACTAGTCACACAGAGAAGGCTCAAGATCGCTCCGCTTAACAAGCGTAGTGCGCTTCTCATGAAAGATCCTCCTTTGTAAGGTCGACAGGTCTAAACTGTTAGGAGCAACGCGAATTTATGGGTCGGATTTCGGATCGCGCTAATGCAATGACTATTCCGGCAAGATCCGGGAAATAGTCTTTGCTCCTAATGATTGCGTTGCGAGGAACTTAGCTAAAAGACCGAGTGGTGGTGCAACGGGCGCAGAAGCGCCCGTTAGTCAAAAATTTCGTCAGGAATTTCGTTCTTTTTCAAATTATTGGATTCGAGCAACGGCGGCGCGAATCCAACTCGTAAAGATTACGAAGCCACTTCGTCGTGATGCTCGGTGGTGTAGAGACGAAGGATGTCCTGGCCCTGGCGGGAACGGGGGTCGATGGTGCGCAGATGTTTCCGTCCCTGCATTTCCCAGATTGCAGTCACTACTCCATCTTTTTCGACAGCGTGATAAGTGATCTCTTCGGTGTTTGCTTCAGGCGCGACTTCGTTTGCGGGGGCAGCCGCGCCCTTGCTTATTTCAGTTTCGTTTTCCGACATACGAACTCAACAACTCTCCAATGCTTAATGGGTTTGTGCGGGTGCCGCGAATTGTTGCACACAGCGTGCCGAGTGTCCAGCCGAACGCCTTACTGCGACGAAAGAAGTAAAGCTTTTTCGACCGCTTTGCGTGGGACAACTACGCCCCAGCCTTGCCGGTCCACTTCAACGTCGGGCACTCGTTCCGCAGTGTCGATGAGAATGCGTTTGATCTGTGCGGGAGTCAATTTCGGGTTTGCTTCCAACATGCACGCCGCGATCGAGGCGACGATCGGCGACGCGAAAGAAGTTCCGTCGACGAATTTATAATGTTGATTGATAACGTTGCCTTCGCGCAGCTTGATCGTGATGAGCTGGCGCAAAAGGGGCACCGGCAGATCGTGCGCTTCGTCGAGCTGCTTGTCGACGCCCGCGTGGGCCAGGATGATCTCTTTCAACTCATCATCAGCGGCCGCATCGAGCTCCGCATACAAACTCGCTTCGTCAGCAGTTTGCGTCTGCGGCAGGATTGGACCAGCGACCCAGATTCCCGGCGCGATCACTTCCGGTTTCTGCAAACCGTCGATCGTTGGACCATAAGACGAGCGATACATGCCGCGGCGAGCGCGATCCAGTGAGTTTTGATCGTCGAGTCCACCGACTGCGATTGCCGCGGGCGAGCTCGCCGGCGGTAACACCGGATGCCCCGGCAGCAGTCCCGCATTTCCCACCGCGCAAACAACCGTCAACCCCGCTTTCACCGCGTCTTCCACCAACCCGCACAACTTGTTTTCGAGATACGGCTGCTCGAAATCGCCGCCCGCGGAAATGTTGACGATGCGAATGTCGTACTTGTCTTTGTTAGCCAGCACCCAACGCAAACCGGTTTCGATATTGCTCTCGGGGATGCGTCCGGTCTTGCCGATTTTTACCAGCACCACTTGCGCCGCCGACGCGATGCTGCGATAAAGCCCCTCCGACAAGTAACCGTTGCCCGCCGCGACGACCGAAGTCATCATGCCGTGCCAACTCGCAACGTCGTGCGCTTGCAAACTCGAAACATCGTCGAGCGGCGAAAAAATGTTGTGATAAGCGACGATGCGATTGACCGGCTCGGTCAGATCTTTATGCGCGTAAAAACCAGAATCGAGAAACGCGATCGTGACACCGCGGCCAGTGAAACGTTCATCCGCATCCATGCGCACGGGAACCGGCAAC
>DASXXL010000105.1:0-3123 GCA_036503085.1 Pyrinomonadaceae bacterium
ACCTGTGTACGCGCACGATCGCACGTGAAAGAACTAAACGTTCACACGTAAAGAGTTTTCGTCACGCCGCTGATGTGTGCAAAGTGTTGTAAGTGCGCGTTTGTAACAGCTTTGTAAAATAATCCCCTGTGATTTCCACAAAGATTTCCTCAGATCCTGTGGAAAAGATCAGCGCGCGTTCGAATAAAAGATTTTTGTCGTACCTTGTGAACTCTTCTTCGGTTTGTGTTACCAGAGTCGCAGCAGTTTCCACCAGACAACGCCGACAGTGCTCCAGATGATGATCGTTGTTACCGAAGTAACCAGACCGAGCCACCACCAAGTGCGCTGCGTTGTGTAACCCGAACCGAAATAGATGGGCGCGGGTGTTGTTCCATAGTGAGTCAGTGCGGCGGAGAGATTTGAAAAGTAAGCGAGCGAGAGCACCGCGAGATAAGGCGGAGCGCCGGCTGCGAGTATCACGATGAGAAACGGAACGAACATCGCCGTCACGTGCGCCGTGATGCTCGCGAAGACATAATGCGCGTAGAAATAGATCAGGAGCAGTGAAGCAAGCGCGAGCCACCACTTCCAACCAGTCGTGAGTCCTGCTGACGCTTCCGCGAATCGTTTCGTCAAACCAGTTTGTCCCAGCGCTTCCGCCATCCGCAGCAGACCGCCGTACCAGATGAACACGGCCCACGCCGCTTTCTCAGTGATGAGATCTTCCCAGTCGAGCACGCCCGTGATCAGCAACACGCTGATTCCCAACAAGGCGACGGCGGCGTAGTCGATGCCGTGAAAACGAGTCGTCATCCAGAGCGCCGCTACGACGCCGAAGACCGCGAACATCAACCACTCCGACCATTTCACCGGACCCATCGCGTGCAGTTCCTGCGACGCGAAGTCGCTCGCTGCCGGTGTGTGTTTGATTTCCGGAGGAAAGACGCGATACAGCAACCACGGCACGACGAGCAGACTGACGATTCCCGGCACGATCGCGCCGATGGCCCAGCGCGCGTACGTCACATCGATTCCGGTCGTTTCCTGTGCGAAGCGAGCGATGATCGGATTTGACGCCTGTCCTGTAAGGAACATGGCGCAAACCACGACATTACACTGGTAGACGCTGGTCATCAGAAACGCGCCGAGACGACGCGCCGTTGGCCCGGGTCGCGACTCGTATGCTTCGGCAAGGCTTTTCGCAATGGGAAAGATGATTCCGCCGGAGCGTGCGCCGGTTGATGGGATGACGGTGGCGAGTACGGCTTCGGTCGAACCGAGAGCGTAACTAAGTCCGAGCGAGTGTCTGCCGATGCCCTTGATGAACAGAAACGCGATGCGCCGGCCGAGGCCGGTCTTGATCATGCCGCGCGAGATGAAGAACGCGGCCAGCACGAGCCACACGACCGGATCCGCGTAGCCGGTGAGCACCTCGTTCATCTTCATCACGTTGAAGAGTGGTAACGCGGTGACGCCGAGCAGGACAACAGCCGCCCCCGGGATTGGACGCACGATTGATCCGGTGATTGTCGCCGCGAAGATTGCCAGCAGCCGCCACGATTGCGGCGTGACACCGTTGGGAGCGGGAATTAACAGGATGCCGATCGCGACAAACAACACGACCACCCAACGCAGCAAGCGGCTTTTGAATCCCATCCTATCGGTGGATTCCTTTTCAGATTCGGGGGTGTTTTGCATACTAAACGAGGCAAGGCTCCAAAATGCGGGACAAGATAACCGATAAACAAACATATTTGAACCGTCGAGTTTTTATGCAGGCGGCGGTGCTCGCCGGAACGGCGACTGCGAGCACGCTTCTTTATCGAGCGCTGAACCCCGCGCCGGTCGAGCCTGTTAAGGGTGAAAAGCTCGATGCGGCGGCGGAAGCGTCGAAGAGTGACGCCTTAAAAAACGGCTACGTTGTTGAAGAGAAACTGACGGCGCTCGAAGCGATTACGACTTACAACAACTTCTACGAGTTCGACACTTCGAAGGGCGGCGTCGCTAGTGCCGCTGAAGACTTCGTGACCAAACCCTGGCAAGTTTCGGTCGGCGGACTGGTAAATAAATCGCGCGTCTTCGATCTCGACGAATTGTTGAAGTTTCCGCTCGAGCATCGCGTTTACCGGCTGCGCTGCGTCGAAGGCTGGTCCATGGTAATTCCCTGGATTGGTTTTCCGTTGAGCAAACTGCTGGAGCAGGTCGAGCCGGCGTCGCAGGCGCGCTACGT
This sequence comes from Pyrinomonadaceae bacterium, assembly GCA_036503085.1. Taxonomy (GTDB): domain Bacteria; phylum Acidobacteriota; class Blastocatellia; order Pyrinomonadales; family Pyrinomonadaceae; genus PSRF01. The sequence goes on from DASXXL010000105.1 coordinate 2,213, forward strand.
TGCGTTTCAAACGCTTTTCGATCCGGCTCGCATGCCGAACCAGCGCACCGGCGTGCTCGATTGGCCCTACGTCGAAGGACTGCGCCTTGACGAAGCCATGCATCCACTGACGATCATGGCCACTGGTATGTACGACGAAGTGCTGCCGCCGCAGGACGGCGCGCCAATCAGATTGGTCGTGCCGTGGAAGTATGGGTTCAAGAGTATTAAGTCAGTGGTGAAGATCAGTTTGGTTGCTGACGAGCCACCGACCACTTGGAATATCCAGTCGCCGAATGAATACGGGTTTTATTCGAACGTGAATCCTGACGTGCCGCATCCGCGTTGGAGCCAAGCCACCGAACTCCGCATCGGTGAATACACGAGACGCAAGACGCTGCTGTTCAACGGCTATGGCGAGCAGGTCGCGCATCTGTATCAAGGAATGGACCTCGTGAGGAATTATTGAACTCATGACGTTTCCTAAACTCGTCGTCTTCATTAACGCGCTCATCCCGCTCGTGCTGCTGCTCTGGGACCTCTACCACAAGCGCGTTGGACCAAATCCACTGGAGTTTGCAACTCGAACAACCGGAATGCTGACGCTCGTGTTTCTCTGCCTTGCGCTGGCAGTCACGCCGCTGAGAAAGATCTTCGGCGTTAACGCGCTCGTGAAGTTTCGGCGCATGCTGGGTCTGTTTGCATTCTTCTACGGGTCGCTTCACCTGTTGACGTACATTTGGTTTGACCGGCAATTTCACTTGCTGAGCACGATCGAAGACATCGGCCGCCGGCCGTTCATTCTTCTCGGCATGACCGCCTTCGTGCTGATGACGCCGCTCGCGCTCACGTCAACTAACCGGATGATCAAGCGATTGGGCGGAAAGCGTTGGGCGCGACTCCATCGACTGGTTTACTTCGCTGCCATTGCC
>DASXXL010000106.1:0-2229 GCA_036503085.1 Pyrinomonadaceae bacterium
GACGAGCGAACGGCGGCCGGCTTGGCTGCAGCGACGTTAGGAAAAGGTGATGCGAAAGCGGCCGAGGAGGCGATCGCACAACTCGAGAAGTTGAATCCGAGTAGTGCGGACCTGCCGCAGTTTAAAGAGAAGTTGGCGAGCTTAAAGAAATAGTTTCAGGGAGCAATCGCCATCCTGACAACGTTCGCCAGCAGGAACCGATCAATCTTTCCGTTCTTTCCCACGACAACAACCTGACCATTTTCGACCGTCACGCGTCTCACGCCACTCATCGGTCGATTGATCAACGTTCCATCATTGGTTTCGATCACCAGTCGTGGTCCGGCTTCGGGTTCAGGCTCGGGCTTCGGTTGCTCGACAGACGTAGTCGCTGGTTCTGTTGTGCGCGGTGTCTCGGTTGTGCGCGTAGTTTCCGCTGGTTGGCGCGTCGTCTCTTTTGGCGCGCGCGCGGTCGTACCGACTCTGCGTGGCGGCGCTTTGCGACGCGGTGTGCGGGCCGGTGGTGAAGGCTTTGCGCTCTCCGCTGTTTCGGCGGGCTTCTCAAGCGGCGTCGGTGATTCGATCGGTTTCGTTTCGGGTGAAGGCTCGGGCGTCGGCGCCGCAGCGGTTTCGGTCACCGGCGGCTCGGGTTCCGCGATTCTCGCGCCCGCTGAATTAACACGTCTGCCCTTACGAGCACCCGGCACTTCAGTTGTCGACGGCTCTGTCGCTTCATTCTCAGAGATTTCTGGTCCACCTGCGATCGGCTCGAACGAACCGCCGAAGAACAAACGATACGTGCCCTCATTGTCATTCGGACTGCGCGCTTCGACACGCAAAACCAGATCTTCGCGTTTGCGCAGGTAGATGCTTTTCGTGACCGGCGACGAAACTTCCGCGTAGAGCGTCAGGTGAAGCAGCGGCCGCAGCGTGCCCGCGGTGAACACGTCGACGTCGCCGTTCAGGTTCTGGCTCGTTATCGTGATCAGCAGATCGCCGGGCGTGCCGGTGAGCGCGTAGAAGTGATCCGTCAAGCGCGCGTCGCCGAGATCGCGTGCGGCTATGCGGCCCGTGACCGTGTTGCTGCGCACCGGCGCGGGCGCATTCTGATCGAGCGACTGAGCACACACCGGCAACGCCACCGACAGCAGCACGGCGAGCAAATAAAACAGGCGCGTTGCGTTGTTGTTCGGTCGTTGAGGACGATTCATCAGCACGGCAAAGCATATCAGATCTGAGTTATGCTAGTCGCATGAGTTCCGTCTTGAACTTACCAAGATCCGTCTTCATCGTTCTGATAATCCCCTTCACGGTTTTCGCGCAATCGTGGACTGCCAAACTCGATAAAGACGTTCGCTTCTACCAACCGACAGAACTAGGCGTCCTCATTGTGGGCACCGAAAAGTCGCTCTACGCGATCGACGCCACGAGCGGTGAAACACTGTGGCGACGCAAAGACGTGGACGTCGATGAAACCGACGTCGCGCCCGTTCCGGGCACGGATCTCCTCCTCGTCAGCTTGGAAAAAGGCGACAAGGCACGCATCGAAGCACTCGATCTGATCAGCGGCAACTCGATCTGGCGCAGCGACAAGATCAAAGGCGCAGTGATGCAAATGGCTGTCGATCCTGCGTCAAACCTACTCGCCGTCGTTCTGGCAAAAGACGCGAAGAATAAAGCGCGCGACGGTTTCAAACGCCATCCGCTGCTGCACGTCCTGGATCTCGCAACCGGCGACGAGCTTTGGAAGTACGAAGTCAGTGAAGTCGAGATGATACCCACGCGCTGGCCTGACTCCGATAAAGAAGTCGAATACACCTTCGACAACTATTACCCGCCCGTGTTCATCGACAACCGTCTCTACGTTTTCTACGAAGGCGTGACTTCATTCGACGCGCGCAGCGGCAAAGCGCGTCTACGTGAGAAGTATCGCGTCAACGAAGACGGTCTCGCTCTGACAGAAGCCGAGCCGATCTTCGACCGCGACGTGATCTACGTTTCCGGCCACGGCCGCGTGCGCGCCATCTCGCGCGAAACCGGCGACACCGAATGGGAAGCAAAAGATCTCGGCCTCACACCGGAGATGTTTCTCGTCGGCGACGTGCTTTACGTGCGCACCGGCGGCCAATTCACGCGCCTTAAAGATGGCGACAACGTAGAGCGTGGTCCATACGGCGTGAGCGCGATCGACACGCACAACGGCAAGGTGCTCTGGCGTTACAAAGGCGCGGACAAAGGCATCACGAACCT
>DASXXL010000107.1:0-7449 GCA_036503085.1 Pyrinomonadaceae bacterium
TTCCGGATTTGGAAACCTATCTCGTCGCTTACGGCGACATGCCGAGTTTGCAGCAGGCGATGGCGCGCGCGCTGTTAGGTGAGATCGATATCACTGGAAAGATGCCGATTTCGCTGCCCGGTTTGTATCCGCGCGGGACAGGCATTCAGGTTAAAGCGAGCAAATGATCAGACACGCCGCAAAGCTCTTGGTAGTCGTCGTCATCGTGGCCCAGGTCGCGTGGGGCCAACTGCCGTTGGCGAAGCCTGAATCTGTTTCCGTCTCATCGGCGCGGCTCGCGCAAATGGACGCCGCGATCAATAGCGAGATCGCGCAGCATCGTCTACCGGGCGCAGTGGTCCTCGTTGGCCGCAAAGGCCGCGTGATTTGGCAACGAGCCTACGGCGCACGCGCTGTCGAACCAGCGCGTGAACCAATGACGGTCGACACGATCTTCGACCTCGCGAGCCTTACGAAAGTCGTCGCCACGGCGACCAGCATCATGATCCTCATCGAACGCGGCAAAGTACGGCTCAGCGATCCCATCTCAACTTACATTCCCGAACTCAAAGGCGAGGGCAGGGAAAAGATCACGATCGAAGAACTGCTGACGCATCGCTCCGGCTACGCGCCAGATTTCGATCTGCGCGAACGCTGGACCGGTTACGACGAAGCGATCAAGCACCTGATGAAAGAGCCGTTGCGCAATCCGCCGGGCACTCGTTTCGTTTACAGCGACATCGGTTTCATTACGCTCGGCGAGGTCGTGAAGCGCGTGAGCGGCATGCCGCTCGATCAGTTTGCGCAGCAGAACATCTTTCAGCCGCTCGGCATGCGCGATACCGGCTTTCGCCCGAGCGCCGCTTTGCGCGCGCGCATCGCGCCGACGGAAAAGCGCCGCGGCCAGTTGAGCTATCTCGGCGACACGGCCACAAACATCGGCGCTGAAGGCGATGTCTGGTTGCGCGGTCAGGTTCACGATCCGACGTCGTATCGAATGGGTGGCGTTGCCGGACACGCAGGGCTCTTCTCAACCGCGAAAGATCTCGCGATCTACTGCCAGATGATTCTCAACGGCGGCTCCTACGGACCGGTTCGTGTTCTATCTCCGCTATCCGTGGCCGAGATGACTCGGCCACGCCTGGTGTCGAACACTGGCGGCACGCGTGGTCTCGGTTGGGACATCAACACGAGCTTCTCCAGCAATCGCGGCGAGCTCTTCCCGCTCGGTTCGTTTGGCCACACAGGGTTCACCGGCACGTCGCTGTGGATCGATCCGTCGAGCGAGACGTTCGTCATCTTTCTCAGCAACCGCGTGCATCCCGACGGCAAAGGCGACGTTGGACCATTGCGCAGCCGGGTCGCTTCGATCGTCGCTGGCGCGATCACCGACGCGTCCGTGGCCCAACACGCGCGCGAACAATCTGCGAATTATTACGCCGAGATCGTCAAAGCACTTCAGCAGTTTGCGCCGCGCAACGAAGGCACGGCCTCGTCGGTGAAAGTCCTGACCGGCATCGACGTGCTCGAACGCGATAACTTCAAACCACTCGCGGGACTCCGTCTCGGTCTCATCACGAACCACACCGGACGCAATCGCGAAGGCCGCCAAACGATCGACGTACTCAACAAAGCGCCCGGCGTGAAACTCGTCGCGCTCTTCTCGCCTGAACACGGCATTCGCGGTCTCGCCGACGACAAGATAAGCGACTCAAAAGATGATGCGACCGGCTTGCCGATCTATTCGCTTTACGGCGAGACACGCCGGCCCAAACCGGAGCAGCTCAAAGATCTCGACGCGCTTGTTTACGACATCCAGGACGTCGGCGTGCGTTTCTATACTTACATCTCGACGCTCGGTTACGTGCTCGAAGAAGCAGCGAAGGCGAAGCTGCCGGTGTTCGTACTCGATCGACCGAATCCGATCGACGGCGTCGACGTCGAAGGTCCGATCGCCGACAGCGACAAGCTTTCGTTCACTTCGTATCACACGATTCCGACGCGTCACGGTTTGACGATCGGCGAGTTGGCCCAACTCTTCAACCGGCAGCGAAACATCGGTGCGGACCTCCGCGTGATCAAGATGGACGGTTGGCGGCGCTCGATGTGGTTCGACGAAACAAATCTCACCTGGATCAATCCGTCGCCGAACATGCGCAGTCTCACCGAAGCGACGCTCTATCCGGGCGTTGGTTTATTAGAGACGACGAACGTTTCGGTTGGACGTGGCACTGACACGCCGTTTGAGATCGTCGGCGCGCCGTGGATTCAGGGCGACAAGCTCGCTGATTTTCTGAACCTGCGCGGCATTCCCGGCGTGCGTTTTGTGCCGCTGCGCTTCACACCCAACGCTTCGGTCTTCAAAGGCGAGCAGTGTGGTGGCGTGAACATCATCGTCACCGATCGAGTTGCGTTCCGACCGTTGCTGACGGGAATCGAAATGGCGCTTGCGTTGCGGCAGTTGTATCCGAACGACTGGAAGATCGATAGCTACCTGCGGCTGCTCGTGAATGCCGACACGCTCGAACGCATCAAGCGCGGCGAGAGTGCGCGCGACATCGTCGCGTCGTGGAATCCGTCGTTACAGGAGTTTCGCCGCGCACGCGCTGAGATCCTGCTCTATAACTAAGGCCACAGACGAACACGGACAAACACTGACAGGATTCATATCCGTGTTCCTCTGTGTTCGTCCGTGGCCGTTATCAGTGGCCCTTATCAAAAGGATAAAAACATTTAGCTACCATTATTCCAGCAACGTGACTATAATCCGCCGCGTTTTACCAACCCCGCTTCAACAAAGCCAACAGAATAGAGGATGAGATGAGAAAAGCTCCCCTTGCGTTTTTGCTCTTAACGTTCTGTCTCGTCGTAGTTGCAAACGGCCAGGGAACGACTTCACGCGTCACCGGCAGAGTGCAGGATGCCAACGGCGCAGCGATCCCGGGCGCGTTAGTCACACTCACGAACGAGGCCACCGGAGTCTCTTTCACCGCGCAGACCAGTGATAGCGGCACCTACTCGTTCGACCTGGTCCAGGTCGGCAACTACACCGTCTCGATCGAGAAGCAGGGTTTTAAGAAGTTCGTCAGCCAGAACAACGCCATCAACGTCAACCAGCCGACGACGGTGAACGCGTCGTTGGAGACCGGCGTGGTGCAGGAGACGGTGCTCGTTCCGGCCGCGGGCGAACAAGTGCAAGTGAGCACGTCGGGCAATCTCGGCAGCACGATCGATCAGCGCACGCTCGAGAGTCTTCCGATCGTCGGCACGCGCGGCCGAAATCCGCTCGACCTCCTGAATTTTCAACCGGGTGTCGTGTTCGGCGGTAACACCGGCGGCGCGGTCAACGTCAACGGCTCGCGCGATCGTTCGTTCAACTTCACGCTCGACGGCATCGACATCAACGAATCTACCGCGGGCGGTTCAAACTTTACGCCGCTGCGCCCGAACCCGGATTCCGTGCAGGAGTTTCAGGTAGTGACGAGTAACTTCACCGCCGAGCTCGGACGCAGCAGCGGCGCGCAGGTCACTCTCGTCACCAGGTCTGGCTCAAACGATTTTCACGGCAACCTGTTTGAGTACTATCGTACGCCAGCGCTCGACGCGAAGAGTTATCCGACCACGATTGCCGGTCTGCCGAAAGATCAATTCGTGCAACACATCTTCGGCGGCAGTCTTGGTGGTCCACTTTTCAATCCCGGCTTCGGCGAAGGTACGCGCGCGGGATGGCTGCGCGACAAAGCGTTCTTCTTTGTGAACCTGCAACTGTTGCGCGCTTACGACACGGCGCTCGTGACGCGCACCGTCTACACGCAACAAGCGCGACAAGGCCTGTTTCGTTACGTCGTCGGCCGCGCGAACGCGCCCGCCGGCACGTCAACCGCCGCGGTAAGCGGCAGCGGTGCTGCGCTGTTGCCGAATTGCAACGGCACACCGCCGAGCAACGCTCCGTGTATCGCCTCTTACAACATCGCCGCGAATCCCACCGGCGTCGGTCTCGATCCGACGCTCGCGGGATTCATTAATGCGATGCCGCTGCCGAACAACTTCACGACCGGCGACGGGTTGAACACCGCGGGCTTCAATTTCGGTTCGCCGCAGCGCGAGAGACAGTATGACTTCGTCAGCAAGTTTGATTTCAACTTGCGCAATAACAGTCTGCTCTATGTCCGTTATGCGCAGGGCAGCCAGAGCACTTTCGGCGACTCTGCTAACGGCGGTCGACCGATCTTTCCGGATTCGCCTAACTTCGTAGACACCGGCCGCACGCCCAAGAACCTCGCGATCAACTGGCGCTGGTCGCCGACTGCGAACGTTACTAACGAAGCAATCTTCGGTATTAGCAAGTTCTTCTTTACGTTTGCGACGCCGTTTCCGGATCCGAATCTGCCGTTTGCTTTCATCAACGTCGCGACCGCGAACACGAACTTCACTTACAACGCGCGCGGCGTGCGCACGTTGCAGTACATCGACAACCTGACGTTGATTCACGGCTCGCACACGCTCAAGGGCGGCATCAATTTCCGCTTCAACCGTCATCGCGACGATCGCTCGAGCGTTGCGGGTTCGGCGATCGAACCTGTCGTCACGTTCAGCAGGACTGCCGCGAGTTTCAACGGCTTCAATTTGCCGGGCACGGGAAACACCGGTATCAACTCAAACGATTTGACGCGTTTGCAAAACACAATCGTCGATGAGCTGGGCCGCGTCGGCAGCGTGTCGCAGGCCTTTGTGCTCGACCCGGGTAATCCGTCTACGTTCGCGCCCGCCGGAACACGTTGGCTCAACGAAGCGAACTATACCGAGCTCGACTTCTACATTCAGGACAACTGGCGCGTGCGGTCCAACCTCGTGTTGGATTTGGGCGTGCGTTGGGAACCGAAGTTGAAGCCGAGCGTCAACGGACGGCCGATCCTCGTTCCCGATCAGCCGGTGAAGCTTGGCGCCGCGCCGTCGAATACACTGAAGTGGGTCGAGGGCGATCTGTTTGACAGCGACTTCAGCAAGATCATGCCCTCGGTTGGTTTTGCGTGGGATCCATTCAAGAGCGGCAAGACTTCGATTCGCGGCAACTACCGTATGGCGTCGGACCGGTTCGCTACGTTCCTGTTCGGCTCGTCGATCTTCCAAAGCACGCCGGGCAACAACACGGCCGCAACGAACTCGACGTTCGGCGCCTCCGGTGGTCTCTATCGTAATCTTGGACCAATCATCGGCTCGTTGACGCCGACGCAAACTCCCGCGCAACTTCGGCAACCGCCTGCCTTCAGTACCAACTCGATCAGCGTGATCGATCCCGACTTGCAGTATCCGCAAGTTCACGAATGGTCGTTGAGCGTGCAGCGCGAAGTCGGCAACAACGTTGTCGAAGTGAACTACATCGGCAAACACGCGGTGCATCTGCTCGGCGGTTATAACGTGAACCAGGTGAACGTGTTCGCGAGCGTGCCGAGTGTTACCAGCGAAGCGAATTTCCTCGATGCTTTCAATAAGATTCGCGCGAACTCGTCTTACAACAGCCCGCTGATCAATCTGATCATGTCGGGTAATGCGGCCAACAACGGCGGTACCGCGAGGTTCCGCGCGCTCAACACGACGAATATTCCGCAGGGCAGTGTTGCGGCCGCGGCGCTGATCGTTTCGCAAAGAACGTGCTCTTCTGATGATGTGTCGGCGGGAATTTGCACCAACGCGCAGGTTGGTCGCCGGCTGCTCGATCTCAACGGCTTTCCGTTCCTGCTGCAACCGTATCCGCAGTTCACGGGTGGTCTGAATGTGTTCGACAGCAACGACTACTCGATGTATCACGGCCTGCAGGCGATCTTCCGCCGCCGCGTTAGCGCCGGTCTCGGGTTCCAGTTTGCTTACACGTTGTCAAAGTCGAAAGACAATCGCTCGTGGGATCCGTCGCTGAGCACGGTATCGACCGGCTCGGTGCAGTCGGCTTCGAGCACGCCGTTCGATCTGCGCGATCGTAGTTTGAACTACACGTGGTCTGACTTCGATCGGCGTCATGTTTTCCAGGGCACGTACACGTACGACTTGCCGTTTGGCAAAAACGGACGGTTCTTCCGCGGCATGCCGACGGTCGTGGATTACATCGTGGGTGGCTGGCAGACTGCGGGCACCGTGCTGTGGGCGTCAGGCAGACCGTTCACCGTTTACTCGGGCATCAACACGGTGAGCAACGTGGTCCAATCGACGGCCGACTGCAACGGCTGCACGAGAAACAGTGGTCACTTGGTGCTGGAGAGTGGACGGAATTTCTGGTTCGACGCGACGACGCGCAGTCAGTTCTCGGCGCCTGTTCCGGGTTCGATTGGAAACACGGGCCGCAACTTCTTCCTCGCGCCGAATTACTTTCAGTGGGATTCGTCGTTGTCGAAGAAATTCAAGATTACGGAGCGCGTGGCCTTCGATCTCCGTTTCGACGCGCGCAACGTCCTGAACAACCCTGCCTTCGACAACCCGACCGCCGTCATCACCTCGACCATCTTCGGCCGCATCAACGACAGCGTGACGAACAACGCGAGGAGGATCCAGGTTTCGGGTAAGTTGAGTTTTTAGTCGGCGTAGACTAGCTTCCACTTCAGCCACAGATTACACGGATTCGATCGTGTAATCTGTGGCTGTTTGTGCGCATGGTCGAGTCTTGATGATTGGAGGGTGATATGTCTCACGGCAAGATTTGTTACCTTGAAATTCCGGCGCTGACAGCGGAAGCGTCGGCCGATTTCTATAGCAACATTTTTGGGTGGACCGTCAGAAAGCGTGGAGATGGCGAACTCGCTTTCGATGACACTGGTGGCGTCAGCGGAACATGGGTGAAGGAGAGCGACAGAACGCCGAATGAGCAGACCCGCATTTACATCATGGTTGATGATATTTCGGAGACTCTCAAGAAGATTGAGGCTGCAGGTGGTCGCGTACTAACGCCACGAAAAGATATCGCTCCCGGTGCTGGCGCCTTTGCCATTTTCGCAGATCCAGCCGGCGCCGAATTCGGGCTGTACGAAGAACCGAAGCGCTAGTCGACGAGAGGACTTCTTATGAAGTCCTCTCGTTCGTGTCTTAGAACTGCACTTTCAACGCAAACTGGATCACGCGTGCGGCTTCGCCTGTTTGCACGATCGTTTGTGTTGAAGGGGGTGCGACGCCGGCGCAGCAGGAGGAGGCGAAGACGCTCGACCTGATGCTTGGCGAACCCGTCGACGCGTCGCGCGGGTTGTCGAAGTTCGTGTGGTTCAGAGCATTGAACATCTCCGTGCGGAACTGAATCTTCACACGTTCGTTGATCGGAAATGTCTTGATGAAACCAAAATCAACGTTCCAATAACTCGGCGCGGTGAAGATGTTGCGCCCCGCGCCGTTCTGTCCCGGCGCCGGAATACAAAACGCCTGCGTCAGATCCACGCCACACGTCAGCGGGTTCACTGGTTTGAATAAGACTGGACCAGCGAGCGGTGAACC
>DASXXL010000108.1:0-2088 GCA_036503085.1 Pyrinomonadaceae bacterium
CACAGTTCGCGCAACAACGCGTCGAGCAACAGCGGCGCGCCCGGCAATCCAGCCGTGTGACTGAGCAAGTGATGCGTCGTGACGGGCTCGAATTTCGAACTGATCTTCAACCACGGCAGATACTCGACGACAGGCTTGTTCAGATCGAGTTTGCCTTCGTCACGCAACTGCAGCAGCGCTAGCGCGACAAACGACTTCGAGATCGATCCGATCTCAAACATCGTCTCCGGCACGACGCGCGCGTTCTCTTTCGTGTCGGCAAAGCCATAAGTCGAGACGCGAATCAGACCGTCGCGATTCGCCAAAGCGAGTGTCATTCCGGGCGCGCCGACTTCGCGCATGTGCCGCGCGATGTAGTTATCGAGCCGCGCAAACAGCGGCTGCACCGCCGCCGACTGGCCCAGCAAGTTGCGCGGGTTAAGCACCACCGCGGCGCTTACCATCGCGCTACCGATAATGAATTGTCGCCGTGAGAAGTCCCTCATCTGTGTCATTCGTTTTACCCGTGATTGATTGTTGGCAGTCCAAGACTTTTGGAGAGTTCTACAAACCGCTCGTCAGCGCGCAGGTTTTTGAAAACCGGATCGACTTGCAGAAACGGCAACCAGTTGAAACGTTCCGCGCGTGATTTTTCGAGCCAGTCGAGCGCGAGTTTACGGTTATCGAGCCCGGCGTAGATTATCGCGGTTTGAAACGGCGAGACGTATTGCTGCTTCGCCAACTCCTGCAACCGCGCGATCGCACGCTCGGCGTCGCTCTTCTTTCCGGCCAACGCCTGCGCATGCCCCAGCGCGCTCAACGCCGTCACGTTATCGGGCGACATCTTGAGCGCGTTTCGAAAAGCATTGATGGCTTGATCCAAAGCGCCTTGCGCTTCGAGTACCAAACCCGACTCGTAATAAGCACGCGCAAAGCTGCGATCCATCTCGATCAGTTTCGCCGCTTCACTCTGCGCCTGTTCCAACTGTCCCGCGTAGTAGAGCGTCCGCACGTAGTCGCTGTAGATCGTCAACGAAAACGGTTCGAGATCGTGCGCGGTTTTCGCCTCGGTGACCGCTTCGTTCATCCGCCCCATCACCACCAGAAGACTCGCGTACCACTGGTGCGCGGTGGCATAACTCGGATTGAGCGCAATCGCCTTCTTGAAGTGCTGTTCGGCGTCGTCCCACTTCAGACGATAACGATAGGTCACGAAGGCAAGCGACGTGTGCGCTTCCGCGAGGTTCGAATTGATCGACAACGCACGGTTCGCCGCCGCTTCGGCTTTCGGATACGAATCGTCGGCTGAAGCGACGTTGTAGACGTTGAGCAAGAGATAACAATCAGCGAGACCGGCATAAGCAAGACCGTAATCCTGATCGCGCTGAATCGCCTGGCCGAAATACTCAATACCCTGGCGGAGTCCTTCGACCGTGCGCTTGTTCCAGTTGTAACGACCCTGAAGATACAGCCGATACGCTTCCGAATCGGGCGAATAGTTTCGCGTGATCTGCGAATGGTCGAGGCCATCCACACGCGAGCGCAGCTTTTGCGAAACGTCGCGTGAGATCTGTTGCGGTAGCGCGACCACTTCCGAAACCTTGCGGCCGTAACGTTCGCCCCAGATGTGACTGTCGTCGCGCACGTCGATCAGTTCGACGTTCACCGTCAGTTCATCGCCGCGTTGCATGATGTTGCCGGAGAGCAACGCGTGCACGCCGAGTTCGCGGCCAATCTCTTTCGGATCCGTAGCGCGGCCTTTGTAGTGAAACACCGTGCTGCTCGATTTCACTTTCAGGTCCGGCAACTGCGAGAGGTTTTCAATCAAACTCTCGGTAATGCCGTCGGAAAGATACTCGGTGCTCGGATCGCTGTTGGTAAACGGCAAGACCGCGAGCGAGTTGATCGTGGCAGAGGACTCGGCCGGCCGTTGACGGCGAAACGCGACCAGCGCGAGCGCGACGATCACGACGGCCGCCGCAGCCGCGAGCGCGGCGATGATGCGCGGCCCCGTCCAGAAAACTCGGCGCGGCCTGAGTAACACCGGCACCGTCGATTGCGCCACTTCAGTCAACGTGTTCCCGACGCTCGACTCTCCTTCGAGTTCGC
>DASXXL010000109.1:0-4829 GCA_036503085.1 Pyrinomonadaceae bacterium
CGCGATCATCTTCTTCAATGTTGGTGACCACGTACTCGTCGTCGCCTTCCCAACCTGCATACCTTCCTTATAAACCGGCACCGCAACGCGCGACGCCATCGGCGAAACCGCCGGCGGCAAACCCACCGCTTCGTAAAAACTCTCGACCTGCGGCCAGTCGATCTCCAGCCCCACGATCTCGCGCGCATGCCCGCGCCTCTGCTCTTCAATCAACGCCGCCTGCCCTACAAACCGATTCTTATCGAGATTCACGAGGCGACCGAGCCCCATCTCATACGGCGAATAACGCTGCTCGTCGACCAGCGCTTTCTTGCTGCTGTTGAAATCCACGTCGATCAGCAGCAAGCCCGCTTCGACGCGCGCCACGTCGAGCGCGAGCATTCCCGCGGCGTGAATGTCGAAAGCCTTGCCGTGGTCCATGAGCGCATCCCATACCTTCAACGCCTGATCGGACGCGATCCAAATCTCGTAACCGAGATCGCCCGTGTAACCCGTGCGCGAAATCTCTACCGGCACGCCTGCGATCGTTCCCTTCGTCACGCGAAAGTATTTCAGGTTCGCGATCTCAGCATCTTTCACCAGACTCACGAGCAAGCGACCTGACGTCGGTCCTTGCAGTGCGAGCGCGGAAACACTCTCCGAAATATCCTCGATCTGCACATCCATGCCGGCCGCGTTCTGCGTGAACCAGCGCAAACTCGGATCGGCCGCGGTCCAGCGATAAGTGTTCTCTTCCAGCCGCGACACGGTGCCGTCGTCGATCACTTTGCCGCGTTCGTCGCACCACGGCGTATAGACCACCTGGCCCACCGTGACCTTGCGCATGTCGCGCGTGATGATGCGATCGACGAGGCGCGTCGCGTCGCGGCCCGTCAGCCGATACTTATAAAGCGGCGAGATATCGATCAGCGCCGACGCGTTGCGAATCGCGTTGTACTCGTGTTCGTGGTGCGGCTCGTACGAGCTGACTGCGTAATAACCGGACCACTCGCGATAGCTGAGACTTTCGCAGAGTTGGAATGTGCGTTCGTGAAAAGCGGTTCCGATTGGCATGCGTGTTGTTTTTCGACAGGAACACGATTGACAAGATCGTCAAGCAGTCTTGTAAATTCTGTGAATCCTGTCGACGGTTCCCGGGTTTGTCAGGGCGAGCGATTATAAGTATGCTAACGCGCTTGCAGCAAGGCACTCCTACTCGAAAAACGAAGCAATGAGTAACAAGTACGACGTCGTCGTGATTGGCGGCGGGCATAACGGTCTGGTTAACGCGGCTTATCTCGCGCGCGCGGGCAAGAAGGTGCTCGTGCTCGAGCGGCGGCACGTGCTCGGTGGCGCGGCGGTGACGGAAGAGGTTTTCCCCGGCTTTAAGTTTTCGGTTTGTTCTTACGTCGTCTCGCTGCTGCGGCCGGAGATCATTCGCGAACTCGATCTGCCGCGTCACGGTCTCGAGATCCTTCCACTCGACGGCACGTTCACGCCGATGCCCAACGGCGACTATCTCTGGCGCGTCAACGATCACGCGCGCACGCGCCGCGAGATTGCGCGTCATTCAAAGCTAGACGCCGAAGCTTACGACGAGTATGGCAAGGCGATGATCGAGATGGCCCACTTCGTCAAACCGATCATGAGCATGACGCCGCCCGACCCCACGACGCTCGATCCTAAAGGTTGGAAGAACCTCGCATTTCTCGGCCGGCGTTTTCAAAAACTTCCTGACGAAGACAAGTACAACCAGGTGCAGTTGATGACCATGAGCGCCGTCGACTTTCTCGATCAGTGGTTCGAGACTGACGTGCTCAAAGCGACGATGTCGGCGTCCGGCATCATCGGCACTTTTCTCGGCGTGCGCTCGCCGGGTACCGCTTACGTGCTGCTGCATCACTACATGGGCGAGATCGACGGCGCGTTTCGTTCGTGGGGATTCGCGCGCGGCGGTACTGGTGCGATCTCGAATGCGATCGGCGATGCGGCGCGTGAAGCGGGCGTCGAGATTCGCACTGAAGCGCCGATCGAGAAGATCCTGTTGAAGAACGGACGCGCAACCGGAGTTGTGTTGAAGAACGGCGACGAGATTCACGCGGAGATTGTTTCTTCGAGTGTCGATCCGCGGTTGACGTTCATGAAGATGATCGGCGAGCAACATCTGCCCGACGATTTCTGCACCGATCTGAAGCGCTACAAGTATCGCGGCTCGTCGGGAAAAGTGAACCTCGCGCTCGACGGTTTACCGAATTTCAAATCACTGCCTGGACCAGGCGCGCATTTGCGCGGCGCGATCTCGATCTCGCCGAGTGTCGAGTACATGGAGCGCGCGTACGACGAAGCGAAGTACGGACGTTTTTCACGGCGGCCCTACATCGACATGGTGATTCCGAGTTTGACGGATCCTTCGGTTGCGCCGCCGGGCAAGCACGTGATGTCGTGCTTCGTGCAGTATGCGCCTTACAACTTGAAGGAAGGCAACTGGGATGAGAAGCGCGACGAGTTTGGCGACACGGTGGTCGATACGATCGCCGAGCACGCGCCGAACATTCGCGAGTTGATTCGCGATCGGCAGGTGTTGACGCCGCTCGATCTCGAACGCGAGTTTGGCTTGTCCGAAGGAAACATTTTTCAGGGTGAGCTCACGCTCGAACAGCTCTTCTTTTTGCGGCCCGCGCCGGGCTGGGCGCAGTATCGAACGCCAATTAAGAACCTCTGGATGTGCGGCTCGGCGACGCATCCGGGCGGCGGCATTATGGGTGCGCCGGGAAGAAACGCGGCGCTGCAATTGTTAAAGGATTGGAAAAAGTAAAAGCTTGGCAACCTACGACGTCACAATCATCGGTGGTGGTCACAACGGTTTGGTGGCGGCCGCTTACCTTGCGAAGAGCGGGCTGAAGACGCTCGTGTTGGAGCGGCGCGAAGTGGTTGGCGGCGGTGCTGTAACGGAAGAAATCGCGCCCGGGTTTCGCGTCTCGACGTTGGACCACACGGCCGGTCCGTTTTCGGCTGAAGTCGCGAGTGACTTGAACCTGGCGAAGTTTGGCTTAGAGATGACTACGCCAGAAGTTCGTGTGCTGGCGTTGTCTCCCGACGGACGAACACTTGCCATCCACAACGACACAGCCCGAACCGTTTCTGAAATAGAGAAATTCTCTGCCAGCGACGCAAAGAGCTACCCGGAGTTCGAAAACAGTTTTGCGCGCATCGGTCGCGTGCTCGCGCCGCTGATCTCAATGACGCCGCCGTCGATCGACCGACCGGGCAAAACGGATCTGTGGGAGCTCGGCAAAGTCGGACTTGCGTTTCGCAAGCTCGGTAAGAAGGACGAGTATCGACTGCTGCGCTGGGGGCCAATGGCGGTCGCGGATCTCGTTAGCGAGTGGTTTGAGACGGAGTTGTTGCGTGCGACCGTTGCCGCCCGCGGAATCTACGGCGCGTTTGCTGGTCCATGGTCGGCGGGGACGAGCTTGGGACTGTTATGGCAAGCGGCAATGGACGGCAGCGCCATCGGCTCGGCGACGTATGCGAAAGGCGGCATGGGCGCGCTCTCGACGGCGCTCGCTGACGCTGCGAAAAAGGCTGGCGCGGAGATCCGCACGCGCGCCGCAGTTTCAGCGATTGCGGGCGCTGACAGTGATTCGCCGAAAGTCGTGCTCGAAGGTGGCGAAGAGATCGAATCGCGCGTCGTTGTTTCGAATGCCGATCCGCGTACGACGTTTCTGAACCTCGTCGATCCGGTCGATCTCGATCCGAACTTCCTTTCGAAGATGCGCAACTATCGTGCGCCGGGCACAGTCGCGAAGCTGAATCTTGCGCTCGCGAGCCTGCCCGCGTTTCGCGGCGTCAACGGCGACGATGCGAAAACAAAACTCGGCGGGCGTATTCATGTCGGGCCGGAGATCGATTACCTCGAACGCGCGTTTGACGCGTCGAAGTATGGTGAGTTTTCGGCTGAACCGTATCTCGATATCACGATGCCGTCGCTGAACGATCCCTCGCTCGCGCCTGAGGGCAAGCACGTGATGTCGATTCACGTGCAGTTTGCTCCGTACAAACTGCAGGGGGATTGGAGCATAAAGCGAGAGGAGCTGAAAGAAAATGTGATTGGTCTGCTCGAGAAGTACGCGCCTGGGGTGCGGGAGTTAATCGTTGCGCAGCAAGTGATCACGCCGCTCGATCTCGAACAGACTTACGGTCTCAGCGGCGGGCACATACATCATGGCGAGCAGACGTTGGACCAGTTCTTTACGTTCCGGCCGTTGATTGGCTGGGCGCAATATCGTACGCCGCTGAAGCGGCTCTACTTGTGCGGCGCGGGAACGCATCCCGGCGGCGGTTTGACGGGACTCAACGGCGCGAACGCCGCGCGCGAGATCGCGCGTGACTTCAAAGCCCGCTTCAAATAAACGACATGCCTAAACGCAGCTTTGCCAGCGACAACAACGCCGGTGTGCATCCGGAAATCATCGACGCGTTGCGTGCGGCGAACGAAGGTCACGTCGTTGCTTACGGCGACGATCCGTTTACCGACCGCGCGACGAAAATTTTTCAGAAACACTTCGGCAAAGACGTCGCGGTGTTCTTCGTTTTCGGTGGTACCGGCGCCAACGTGCTCGGTCTCAAAGCAATCACGAACTCTTACGAAGCGGTCGTTTGCGCGGAGACGGCGCACATTAACGTCGACGAATGCGGCGCGCCCGAAAAATTCACGGGCTGCAAACTTCTTTCTGTAAAAACGGCGGATGGGAAGCTGCGCGCCCACGATATCAAGCCGTTCCTGCACGGCATCGGATTCGAGCATCACGTGCAGCCGCGCGTCATCTCCGTCTCGCAAGCGACCGAGA
>DASXXL010000110.1:0-1641 GCA_036503085.1 Pyrinomonadaceae bacterium
TCGTGTTCGGACTCGCCCCGGCGTTGACGGCTTCAAAACCGGATTTACTTCAGGCTTTACGCAACAGCCGGTCAGCGGGCTTGATGAGTTTCGGATTGCGCAGTCTGCGTGGTTGGCTCGTCGTCTCCGAGTTAGCGCTCGCGATGGTCCTATTGCTCGCGGCCGGACTGCTCGTGCGCAGCTTCAACAAACTCACCGCCGTCGATCTCGGATTCGATCGCGAGAACGTGCTGACCGCACAGATCAGTCTGCCGCGTTCGAAATACAACGAACCGCAACAGAAACTCGCGTTTCAACAGGAACTGCTCGGCCGGATCAAAGCGCTGCCGGGCGTGCAAGCAGCGGGCACGATCACTCACACGCCGCTCAGTGGCTTCACTCTGATCGTCTTCACCCAAATCGAAGGAGCGCCGCCGATCAAGCGCAACGAGCCGGCCATCGGCGTCGGCGCAGTGTCGGCCGGATATTTTCAAACGCTGCGTATTCCGTTGTTGAGCGGCCGCGACGTCGATGAGCGTGATGGTCCACAGACGCAGAAAGTGGCGCTAGTGAATCAAGCGTTTGCGCAACGTTTCTTCCCGAAAGGTGACGTGTTGGGGAAACGAGTCGGTTTCGGGTGTGAGAAGGCGGAAGGTTTGTGCCGGACCATCGTAGGCGTCGTCGGCAACATCCGGCAGGAGAGCATCACTGACAACGTCGCGGCGGAGCTTTACGTCCCCAGCACACAAATGCCGCTGAACAGCATGACCGTGTTCGTGCGTAGCGCGGCCGATCCGGTTTCGTTGGTTTCGGCGGTGCGCAGCACGGTGTTGTCCATCGATCCAAACCAGCCGATTTACGGCGTGCAGACACTGGCCCAACGCGTTTCCGCTGCGACTGCCGTCTCCCGTTCGCTCACGGTTTTGTTTACCACCTTTGCTTTGCTGGCGGTCGCGCTCGGCGCGGTCGGAATTTACGGCATTGTTTCGTACGCGGTCACGCAGCGGACTCACGAGATCGGAATACGCATGGCCGTTGGCGCGAACGCGCGAGACATACTGCAACTGATCCTCAAACACGGTCTCGTCCTCGTTCTCACTGGCGTGGTTATCGGAGTGGCTGGCGCTTTCGCGTTGACTCGCTTCCTGAAGACGTTGCTCTTCGGAGTTACTGCGACGGACACGCTCACGTTCGTGGCTGTCTCGCTGATCTTCTTTGTGATCGCGATGTGCGCTTCGTTGATTCCGGCACGGCGCGCGGTGAAAGTCGATCCCTTAACTGCTTTGAGGTACGAGTAGATGGAATCCGTAATCAAAGATCTCAAGTTTGCTTTTCGCAGTTTGTTCAAACGGCCGGGTTTTGTGGCAGTAGCGGTGATCACGCTCGCGCTCGGCATCGGCGGCAGCACAGCGATCTTTACAGTCGTGGACGCGGCGTTGTTGCGCGGTCTGCCTTACAAGTCGCCCGATCGTCTTTATCACTTGTGGGAGAAGACGCCGCAGGAGGAATTCTCGAAGCGCGAGTTTTCTTATCCTGATTATCAGGATTACCAACAGAACAACGTGTTTGAAGGTCTCGCCGCGTACACGGGCGGCCGCGTATTGCTGAGCGGCGCAGGCGACCCGGAGTTTGTCGGTGGACCACGCGTGAGTGCGAATTTCT
>DASXXL010000111.1:0-8130 GCA_036503085.1 Pyrinomonadaceae bacterium
TTGAATGCGATAGCCGTCCTCGAAGCCGGCCGCGTCTGCGAGGGTTTTCTTTCCACTGCGCAGCGCTTCGACAATGCGACACGCGAAAGCGGTGAAGCCCCGGGACCAGCTACTCTCGCGCATGCCCTGGGCCATGTGGTCCTGATCGACCTGCACCGGACGCCACTGCCCCGAGCCCGTCGGCGAACGCCACAACTCGCCGGTCTCTTCAACCATCAACGCGCCCTTCGTGCCGTAGATCTCGACACGATTTTCATACTTCCCTGACTCGACGACCGAAAGCGCCGCAGCGCCGGTCGCTCCTTCAGTATGTGGACCATCAGCAAACCGAAACAGCAGCTTCGCTTCGTCGTCGGTCGTGACGGGACGCATACCGCCGGACGACTTATCAGGGCGTTCCTTGATGTGCGTGGTGAGCATGCCGAGCGCGCTTATTACTTCCGTGCTCAGCATCCAGCGAAACGTATCAACAACATGCGAACCGATCGCGCCGAGTGTGCCGCCGCCCATCTTCGCGTCGGACCACCAGTCCCAACCACGATCCGCAATGCCACGATAATCGGAACGAAACACGTAATTGCAATGACGCACCGTACCGATCGCGCCCGTTTGCAACATGCCGCGCATCGTGCGCCGGCTGTTCAGAAAACGCAGCTCGTGATCGATCAAGGCCAGCACGTTTGCCGCACGTGCTTTCTCGACCATGCGCTTCGCTTCGCCGGCGTTGAGCGCCATCGGCTTTTCGCAAAGCACCGCTTTGCGTTGCTCGAGCGCCGCGAGCGTGATCTCCATGTGCGTCGCCGGCGGCGTGACGATACTGACGAGATCGACGTCGTCGCGTTCGACCAACTCCTGCCAATCGGCGGCGACGTGTGGAATGCCAAACTCCTGCGCGACTTCGGCGGCGCGCTCGCGATGGCGGCTCGCAATCGCCACCACCTTCGCGCCCATGCAATCGCGAAAACCCGGGATCTGCGTCGTGCGGGCAAACCCCGCCCCAACGATTCCGATTCCAACCGGCGTGGTCTTCATGGCCTAATTCTTACCACAGGTCAGCGAGAGATTAAACGGGTAAGTTAATTTTCGCGGCCGGCGAGCTTCGCGATCAGCGTGACGAGTTGGCCCGCGCCGATGGGTTTGGCGATGTGCATTTGATAACCGGCGTCGAGGGCCAGCTTGCGATCTTCGTCGCGTGCGTACGCCGTCAGAGCCGCGGCGGGTGTGGTCCCGCCTTGATGCTGCGGCAGCGATCTGACGCGGTTGATAAAGCTGTAACCATCTTCATCGGGCATCGCGATGTCGCTGAGAATCACGTGCGGACGCCACGCAACTAACTCGGTCAGCGCCTCACGTGCGCTAGTGCAAGTCTTTACTTCAGCGCCGGTGCGCTCGACGACCGTACTGATGATCTGGCGTGTTTCAACTTCGTCGTCGACCAGCAGCACACGCAGACCGTCAAGCGATCGCGATTCGGAAGCATGAATCTCACTACTCTGCACAGCAATCGGCTGCGCACGCTCCGTTAGCAACGGAAACGACGCAGAAAACGTCGCGCCTTTACCCACGCCGTCGCTGCGCGCCGAAACCGTGCCGCCGTGAAGCTCGACGAGATGGCGAACGATCGCGAGGCCCAAACCGAGTCCACCAAAACTCCGCGTCGTCGAACTGTCCGCCTGCCGAAAACGATCGAACACGCGCGGCAGAAACTCCGCATCGATACCCTGGCCCGTATCGCTCACCGTGACCGTCGCGTTCGCGTCGTCTTGTTCGACGCGGACCTGAATCTTGCCGCCGTGCGGCGTGAACTTCACCGCGTTCGACAAGAGGTTCCAGACGATCTGTTGCAGCCGCGCGGAGTCGGCGGAGATTGCGCCGAGGCCTGGTTGGGCCCAGTAGTCGAGCGTGATTCCCTTCGCGTCAGCAGCCGGTTGCACGACGTTAATTGCGGCGCGCGCGACGGAGCCGATGTCGAGAGGTCTGACGTCGAGGTGCAACTTGCCGGAAACGATGCGCGACACGTCGAGCAGATCGTCGATGAGTTGCGCCTGCACGCGCGCGTTGCGATCGATCGCGTCGAGTCCCTGGTTCAATACTTTTTCATCGCGACGCGCCTCGCGCAGCACGCTGGACCAGCCGAGCAGCGACGTCAGCGGCGTACGCAGCTCGTGCGAAAGCGTTGCGAGAAACTCGTCCTTGATGCGGTTCGCCGCCTCGGCTTCGGCACGCGCGCGCTCGGCGCGGAGTAACAACTGTTCGCGCGCTTCTTCCGAACGTTGCAGCTCGCTGATGTAGCGCGAGAGCTCCAGCACGTGCGTGCGCGCGGCTTCCGTTTGCGCTTCCGAAGCCTCGATGTTCTTGAGATACGTTTGATAAGTGAAGCAGATGATCAGGATGATCGGGACCGTGGCTACGACCGCGTAGAAAGTGTAAGTATTGATCGTGATCGCGATGATGCCCGCCGCGGATGCGCCGGCAAAGTAAGTAACGGAAGTCCACAGGTAATACGTGCGCCACGTGTACCAGACGGACTCTTTAATCTTCGACGACTTTTCGATGGCGATCAGCGTCGTATTGGCGATGTATTGGACCAGCGCCATCATGCAAATGGCGAAAAAGAACGTGCCGGTGAAATTTTTCTCGACGATATGCACCGGCGGACCGATGGCCAAGTTGAGCACGGCGACGGTAAAGAAAGTGGAGGTGGCGAGAATGGCGGAGTTGAACAGAATCGTGCGCGGACGTTTACTGATAATCAAAGTCGCCGCGATGCCTTCGAGCGCGGACATGAGGATCGCCGCAGCGCCGCCAAACAGCAACATCGTCAGGAACACAAACGTGTCAGCCACAGTGATGCGGCCGCTAACGCGTGGAATCCTAATCGCGACGAGCGAACTCGCCATCACCATCAGGCAGAGAAAGAAGAAACGCAGGTCGAGATCCCGAAACGGCAAGCTGTAAAGTGAGCCGAGCACGATCGCTGCGCCCGCGATCACCAGCGACCACATGTACACACTGCCGAAACTATCTCGGTTTACATCTACGCGTGCCGCACTCATCGATACCTCGTGAGAACGTGATCACACATTGACCTTGGTTTTGGCTCCGGAACGCGAGCCGCAAAAAACCGCAATGCGAGTGAATATTGCGGTTTGAGGTAAAAAGCCCCGATCAATAGTCGAGGCAATCAGAACCGTCGTCCGATGCTGCCGTCATCATCGAACCGTTATCGCCGTTCATCATTGCTGACTGCGCGGTGGCCACGAAATCGCCGGTGATAACACCATCGCCCGTAATCACGCCGTCGCCAGTGATCACACCGTCGCCGGTGATTACACCATCACTTACTAAACTACCCTCAGAGAGCATATTTTGGAACAACAAATTTACCGCGAGGAAGGATGCGCCGTCGCCGGTGATTACTCCGTTGCTTATCAAAATCTGGTCGCCGGTGATCACCCCATCCGAATAATACGACGGATCGAGCAAGAGCACACCATCGCCCGTGATGACGCCGCTGCCGAGCAGATTACCCAGACCGTAGACGAGTTGAAAACGAGTGACGAGATCCGAGCCCGTTGCGTAAGTGTGATTGAAAATTATTCCACGCGACCATGTGAAAGTTTGATTCGCAATCGTGGTCTGAGCTTCCGGTAACTCGCCCGTCAGTAACGGTGAACCAACAGTCGTCGACGATGAAAGATCGGTTCGCACTAACTGGGCCAGACGCACTGCGCCGTCGATGTTCAGTTGTCCCGCGCCCTGTTCGAGCATGTTGAAACCCGCGAGTGGCTGCGCGGTGTACATCAACAACGCTTTCACGAGATTCGGTGTCAAACTCGGATTAGCTTGCAGCATCAACGCCGCCGCCCCGGCTGCAACTGGAGTCGCCATCGACGTGCCGCTCAAAAACATCATCTTGCGTTGAGTCGCGCCGCTGACGCCAGCATCCAATGACGGCGTTTGCGTCACGAGATAATTATTGACCGCTTCCGCTTCGATCAACTTGTTGCCGGGCGCCACGATGTCCGGCTTGATAATGTTGTCGAAATGATCGACGCCGTCGTCGTCAGTCGTGAAGCTGCGGGTTGGACCACGGGAGCTGTAGGTCGCGACGCCGTCATCGTCGCGCGCGTCGGTGCCGAACGTGTTCGTTGCGCCGACAGTGATCGCGGATGGCTCGTTGCCGGGCGAATGAATGTGACCGTAGAGCTTGTTTCCGTTGTCGTCCTTGCCGTTATTTCCCGCAGCCGCGAAAACAACCACGCCCGCGTCGACCAAACGACGCACCGCTTTGCAGATCGGATCGTCACGATACGAATCGATCGCCGGCATCCCGAGGCTCATGTTCACGACGCGGATGTTGTAAGCGGTGCGATTAGCCGCGACCCAATCGAGCGCGCGCAGCACTTGCGCGGTCGAACCGACTCCCTGCGAGTTCAGCACCCGCAGGTTGATCAAATTCGCGTTCGGCGCGATGCCCGTGTACTGCGCATTTGAAATGCGGCCGTTACCGGCAGCAAGCGAAGCGACGTGTGTTCCGTGTCCGTAAGGATCATCGGTGCGACCTTCGCCGGTGAAGTCCTCACTGTAGACCACGCGCACGGAGTTGGAGCGATCCAGAAACGAGCTATGGTTCGGGTCGATACCGGAGTCGACGATGGCGATACCGATGCCCGACCCGTCGAGCGAGCTGCTGGTAGTGTTGGTAGTGGCGCGAACGTTGTCGGCGCCGGTGGTAGATGAGAGGTGGCCCATCGGCCGCGCCTCTCTACTGAGCGAAACGTAAGCAACGTCGGTGCGCGAAGCGAGCGTCACCGCCGCCTGCGCGGACAGCGTGACAATGCGCGTCTGAAAGAGTTTGAGCTTGCGGATATTGCTGCCCGTGAATTCGAGCGTGCTGTCGAGCGACAGCTCCGGCTGGTCTACCGGCTGGATGATGACGCGAACGAGATCCGCGCCGCGCCCGTCAGAAACCTTCTGGACGATGTCCCGCGAGATCTTCCTCTTCAGCGGCTGGCCGGCCGTGCCCTCGGCTCGGATCGTTCTTTCCGGAAAGAAAAACGGCGAAAGCAGGAGTGCAACAGCGACTCCACTGCATAAGATCGGGTAAAGATAACGCCTCATTCCTGGAACTCCGGTAAAACCGTGGCGAGGTTCACTTCAAGGGCAACGGTAAGACGTTGAAGGAAAGGTCACGGCAATTTGCCTCGGTCGGGGAGATCGTCGGGGGGAAAGCAGTCTAGCAGAGAGTAAAAAGAGGTTCAACACTCCAAATGTGAACGTTTTGTGTCGGAAAACATGGCCTAACACACTGATAATCCTGAAATGATTCTCGTTTCTTGGACATTACCAGTGAACACGCAGCCCAGGTCAACAACGGTTCCTCGCTTCTCGGAAATGTTTCCTCGACTTTCAAGCATCGTTGTTAGCAGCTACCTGCAATAACGAATTAGGAGAGCATCCCATGGCTGAAAACAACAACAACGGTCACGACACCGCGGCCCGCGAAGCCCCCAAACAGAAATGGACGGTCATGGTCTATTTGGCGGGTGACAACAACCTAACTGCCAACTGCGTCACCGTGCTGCAACAGTTGGAAGCCGTCAAATACGACGACTCCGTGTGTGTGCTGGCATGCTTCGATTCCAACACTCCCTGGCCTAAAGGCTCTCGTTATCTTGCCGTGAATTGCCGCCGCCGAAAGATCCAGAACGGCCTGGACTGGGAGATTCACAACGACCTCATCCCCCCCGATGAGCGCGGCCATGGCTTCCGGCCGCCGAGCTTCTGCGACGGCGCTCCGTCGCTTAGCGACGGTCAGCGCATGAAGCGGCCGGAAGTGGCCGAAGGTCTCAGACGGTTTTTGAATTGGGCGATGAAGCAAAACGCGCGGTCGGAGAGATACATGCTGATTCTCTACGGCCACGGACCGGTCGTCGCCGGCCAGTCGTTCCTCGCGCGCGACAATCCACCGAGCTCGTTGCTGCTCGGCGATTTGAAGAAGATTCTTTCGGAGTACTTCACGGCAGAAGACAAGCTCGACATTCTGGCTTGCCAGAACTGCGTCATGAACGGCATCGAGACCGCGTACGAAGTCCGCGACCAGGTGAAGTACATGATCGGGTCGCAAGGCCTGGTGCTGGCGACCGGTTGGCCATATGAAAAAATCCTCGGTGACCTGGTGCGAAGGCCGGACGCGCCGACTGAAGAGATTGCCACCAACCTGCTCAAAGCGTGCGCCAAGAACCTGATCGACTTCACCGTGATGGATCGTTCGTCGGAACAGTCACTCTGCAACGTAGAACGGCTGTTGCACGGGCGCGCTGGAAACGGCACGAACATCACCAAAGCGGTATACGGTCTCGTCTACGCGATGAAGAAAGGACTAAAGTTTCACCGGCAGAAAGAAAAGGGGCTTATGTTCCCGGAGATCTGCGACGCGATCAAACTCGCGCGGCTGGAAGCACAGTCTTATTGGGGCGAGGTCTTCACCGATCTCTACGACTTCTGTGAACGGTTGGTGAAGAAGTGCAACGAAGCCGTCGTGCTCCAGAGCCGGCTGCTCAAAACAATGGGATATGATGGCGAGGCCACAGCGCGGTTCAAACAAACCGAGCTTCTGGAAACCCTCCGCGAGATCATCAAGGCCTGTATCAGCGTCATGGAAGAGATTGTGGGTACCAGGCAGCGCGACGGCAGGCCGAAAACGGTGGGCATCGTCGAACAGTCGTACTACATCGGTTCCGAACTACAGTACTCGCACGGCTTGTCCATTTTCTTCCCGTGGACGTTACCGGCCGAGCCGTACTTCTTCACGAAGAGCGGTAACGAGTGGATGTTGCGGACCGCGTTTGAGACTTACTGTGAATACGATTTCGCGGAGGAGTCGAAGTGGTCGGAGTTTCTCGAGGCGTTCTTCAAGGCGACGTTGAGAAAAGTTCGCCGCTCGGAGCGCGAGTTCTATTTGCGTTCGAACGGAAACCTCGACGCGGGCATTGTCGGCGAGCACATCGACGCGCCGGGCGACGTGTTAGCGATCGACTTGCAGAAGTCGAGTTCCGACACCGGCAAGATGGATCCCGAGGTCTGGTCGACGGTAAAGAACTATCCGCGGCGAAACTATCTATCGCCGAGTGATTGTGCGCGTAAACTGGATCGGGCCGGCCGAAAGGTGGCCGGCTGTGACGAATATCAGCAACATGACCAACCGCCGGTTTCTTACCTCGGCTGGAACATTTCAGGTTTGGTGGCGGACGTCATCCGGGCGCAAGCACCTGAACCTCACACGACTGGCTGCGAAGACAGTAATGATGTCAAAGATGTCAAAGTTGCTGTCGCCACCGCCGGCAACGTTCCGGTAACCACGGCTGTTACGGTTCCGGCGCCTACATCGACCGCGCCGGCCGGCCAGGGAATGCCGGGTCCCGATATGTAAGCAAGAGACCAAAATGAAAAAGTGGCGTCTACTCCTCTGTTGTCTGCTACTGCTCATTCTCAATTTCTCTCGCGCTGCGATTCCGGTCCAAAGCCAGGATGCACCGCCTTCGAGCACGCTCCAGGCGCGAAGACAGGAACTGGCGGACCGGATCGCTGAGCGAGACCAATTGTTGACTGCCGGAGATCCGGTTGCCATCGTCCAGGTGCGAAACCGGATTACCGAACTGCAACTACAACTATTTGATCTCGATGCAGCGCTCGCCGAGTCGCAAGCCTCACTCGATCTCGCACGTCAATTCGCGGGCACGAGCAACGCGACGTTGCTCGCCGACACGCTCAACCTCGCCGCCGACGCACGCGTTCGTCACTCCGACGCGGAAGGCGCCGTCACGCTGCTGAACGAAGCGTTGACGCTGAGTCACGCGTTGGGCTATCGCCATGGCGAAGCCCAGGCTCATGCGCTGGTCGGCGGGGCCCAGTTTGAATTGAACGATCCGGGTTCAGGCGACAATTACAACCAGGCGCTGCAAATCTGGCGCGAGCTGAACGACAAACGCGGTGAGGCGCAAACGCTCGCGGGTCAGGGTCTCAATTACATAATCTCTGACCAGCGCATAGAAGCGGCTGCTACGTTGCAGAGCGCGGAAGCGATCTGGCGCTCGTTGAATGCTTCCACCGAACTTGCCAACACAC
>DASXXL010000112.1:0-14004 GCA_036503085.1 Pyrinomonadaceae bacterium
AACACTTCGAGCTCGATTGCGGCTTTGAGAGCTTCGGTTCGCTGGTGGGCGTTGATGGTTTGGAAGAAAAGTTGGGGAGATGGTTGCTGGGCTGTCGAAGCAGACATGAATATATAAGAATCCTTTCTTTTTAGTATTGACAAACGATTCTAGCGAATTGGTTCGCGCAGAACTACCTCAGCCGCCGCGGCCGCCATCTGCGCAGCCTGCGGATGCGTGCGGCGCAAGCCGGCGATTTGCAGCAGCGCCTCGCCGGTGCGCGAGAACATACGAAACAGATCGCCTTCTTCGGCGCGCGTTTGGCGCACGACTTCGGACCACGCCACGCCGTCGGCCCAAAGCACCGCCGCGCCGGCCGCGGAAAAGTTGAGCTCGGGCGCGGGCTCGATACCGTATTTCCATTCTTCACCGGAAACTTTGAAGCCGATGTCTTCGAAACGTGAAAGCGAAGTGATGATGTCGTCGTTCAACTCGAGATCGCCGTAGTCACGTTCTTCGTCAGCGGTAAGCGCCGCCATGATGCCCGCGAGTTGTTTGAGATCGAGCGCATTGAAGAGTCCGCTTTCGAGGGCTTCGCCGACGAGCAGCGGACGATCGATGTGGAGGTCGGCGAGCCAGCGTCCGCGTTCGGTCACTTTCTCTGCTTCAAAATCGAGATAACCAAAAACCGAAAGCACTTTCGCGCGTTGTTCAAACGGCAGCCAAACTTCTTCACGCAGCGCATCGATCTGGCGCGTGGCGCGTTCGTAGTCTTCGGCAGTTTCGTGTAGCTCCCAAAGCAATTGCGTGCAGCGTTCATGGTCCACGCCGGCGATGTGCGGCGGCAAAAGATCCTCGATACGGTCGTCGAGAATGTTCAGCGCGTCAGTTTCTTCTTCGTAAACATCACGCAGACGCGGCTCGTGCAACACGAGCTCACGGCCGCGTTCGTGGATCTCTTCGAAAGCGTCTTCGATGTCGTGTTCGCGCAGACGATAGATGGGCGAATACACGCGCCCGATTCGTTCCTGCGGAAAACTCGCGCTGCTGCCGTCTTCGCGCACGCCACGAATATTTCCGTCACGGTATTCGGTGACCATCACGAGCCGGCGGCCGCTGCGGCCGACGCCGACGACGCGTCCCGGCTTCACGACGTCTTTGAGCCAACGTGAAAAAACTTCGGCGCGAGTCTGCGGTTTTGCTTCCTGCAAACGTGCACGCGCGCCGATGAGACGTTCGAGGCCGAGCACGGTTGAGACCGGCAGATCGCAACCGGCTTCTTTAAATGCTGCTTCGATTTTGTGCGTGCTAGCGTCGCGTGTCTTTTCGAGTTGGATCAGCTTTCGCACCGAATCACGATGCGCAAAGCTGCGCTCCGCGATCTCACGAACCTGCGCGAACGTGCCAAATGCATCGAGTAGATTCAGCAGCGTCGTGTACGTGGCGCGGAAATTACTCACAAGCGGATCGGGCGCGGCGCGCAGCAGTTGCGCGATACGTAACGGATCCTGGTGCAGGCCGGGCGCGGCAATCACAAAACCGACATTGTCGCGACCGCGGCGTCCGGCGCGTCCGGTCATCTGTTGTAGTTCGGAGGCTGACAACGGACGCCAACCGCTCGCCGTGCGTGCGTCCGCGCCGGTCAACACGACGCTGCGCGCGGGAAAATCAACACCTGCGGCGACCGTCGCGGTGGCGAAGATCGCGTCGAGCAAGCCTGCGCTCATCAGTCTTTCGATCACGAGCTTCCACGCCGGAATGTGTCCCGCGTGATGCGACGCCACGCCGCCGCGAATGATCGTGTCCCAATGCCGATGCCCGCGCACTTCCGGATGCTGCTCGACAAACGAGCGCATGAACTCGCGCCGCGCCTCGCGCCGGCGATCGTTTCCCGTGGGCCGCGCGAGCGCCGCTTCAGACGCCGCTTTGTCGCAGCGACGCCGCGTCGGCATGAACACGATCGCCGGCAGCAGGTTGTAACCTTCCAACGACGAAAGCAACGTCGCCGGTGGCATTTCAGGCATTCGCAGCTTCATGTATCAAACGTGAGATCTCCGGATTCACTCTTCCGCTTTCATCGATCAACGCCAACAGTTTTCGGTCGGGCAACAAAACCGCCGAACGCAACGGCACCGGACGCTTGCCCGGCCCGGTGATCACGCCGCAACGCACGCCGCGCACTTCCTCCAACCACGTCGCAAAGTCGCCCGCATTTCCAATCGTCGCCGACAACAACAGCAGCCGAATGCGCGGCGGCGTCAGAATGATCGCTTCTTCCCAAACGTGCCCGCGCTCTTCGTCCGCGAGATAGTGTGCTTCATCAAGCACGACGAGGTCCGCATTTACTTCACTGCCGGTGCGCAACGAATCGAAGATCTGATTGCGATAGATCTCGGTCGTGCCGACGATCAACGGCGCGTCCGAGTTCTCTTTCCGATCGCCCGTCAGAATACCGACCCGCTCCGCGCCAAACTCGTCGCCGAACTCCTGGTATTTCGAATTCGTGAGCGCCTTCAAAGGCGTCGTGTACCACGCCCGTTTGCCCGCATCCAGCAACCGCCGGATCTCCTCGCGAGCGATCCACGTCTTGCCGCTGCCCGTCGGCGCCGTGACGAGCACGTCTTCGTATTCGAGCATCGCGAGCGCTTCGAGCTGAAACGGGTCAGGTTTGAAGGGCGCGGACGGCGGTGTGCCGATACCGTGAAGTAGCCGCTTGACCTCGCGGGAGTGCGAAAGAGGCGGCGGGAGCACGTGTGTTTCCCTCGGTCTTCGCTCCGGCCGGTGCGAGCGGTTTCTGGGGCCTTTCCCCCAACGATTTTTGCGCATTTGGGTACATTCTAGCCGCCGCTAGCGTGGCCTGCGAAGTGCCTAAGCCGACCTTGCGGGTTACAATCTGTCTCGCAACGTGTCGACGGCGGGTGGCGTCTAAGTGGCTTCGAACAAAAACGCCCGCGGGACGTTACAAACAAGGATGGCTGAGCTGTTCGAAAAATTCGAGGTTAATCGCGATTCCAGATGGGCAATACTCGCGAAGCTCATTGGCGCTTCGCTCGTGCTCCATCTCGCGCTGGTGTGGGCAATGATTTACGTTCCGGCAGTTCGCGAGACGCTCAATATTGCGGCGCTGATCGCGAGTACGAGGTTTGTCGATAAGGATTACACCGCGACGCAGATCGGCGACGACGTGCAGCTTGTCCAATTGACGAACGAGAAGTTTCACTATCCGGAAGGTTATTTTGCGCTCGAAGCACAGCTAAACGGCACGCTGCCCGCGCAAGTCCCGGCAGCGAACGATCCATTTGCGCCGAAGATCATTTCGCAGTGGAACCCGAAGACGCCGGATCCGGAACATTTGGCGTCGCCGAGTCCGGTAGCGAGCGCGTCGCCAAGCGCGAGCCCGGCTGCTTCGCCTTCAGCATCGCCTGCCGGTTCAGCAATCGCGCAAGCATCGCCGGCTGCGAGTCCAAACCCGAGCACGCCGCTGACGCCCGACGAGGCGCAGAAGAAACTCGAAGAGACTGCCGCGGCGAATGACGTTGCGCTGCCCGAAGAGAACCAGATCAACAAGAAAGCTTTGAAAGACTTCGCGGCCTACGCGAACACGTTGAAGAACGAAGGCAAGCTCGACTTCAACAAGCCGTTCGAAATCGTGATCGAGGCGGAGCTGGACGAGCAGGGAAAACTCAAGAACGCGCACTTCACGAAAAAGGCCGGCGATGAAAACCTTGTCGATCTGTTTGGCCGTATGATCAGCGCGCTGAACGACAGCGGATTTCTGATTTACCTGCAACCGATCAGTAAAGACAATCCGGGTGCGAAGGTCGTAATCACCGTCAAGCAGGGCGAGGGCGGAGTGCTGGCGTCGGTAGAATCAGAAACATCGTCCACAGACAAAGCCCGAAGCTTAGCGAAAGGGCTGAACTTAATGCTGGCTCTTGGCGCGACTTCCCGAGCGGGCAAGGACGAAGAAGTGATAATGAAGAACACGAGTGCGACGCCCGACGGCAAGAAGGTCGTCGTGAATTTTTCCATGCCGCGGCAGGACGTCGTCGACATGATAAAGAAGCAATTGGAGCCTGGCGTTTAATTAGCTAAAATCAAACACAGTATGAGTTTCGATAAATTTCTGACTAAAGTTTTTGGCAGCAGCAACCAGCGGTTCCTCAAGTCGATCATTCCGCTGGTCGATAAGATCAACTCACTCGAGCCGTCGGTTCAGAAGCTTTCAGACGACGAACTACGCGGACGCACCGCGGCTTTCAAAGAGCGCGTGCAGCAAGCGGTCGGCGACACGAAGGACAAAGAGGAACGCAAGCGGCGCGAACGGGCGGCGCTCGACGAGATCCTGCCCGAGGCATTCGCAGTTGTTCGTGAGGCGAGTGTGCGCACGACCGGCATGCGTCACTTCGACGTGCAGATGATCGGCGGCATCGTGCTGCACCAGGGCAAGATTGCTGAGATGCGAACCGGTGAAGGTAAAACGCTTGTTGCGACGTTACCAGCGTATCTGAATGCACTCACCGGCCGCGGCGGTGTTCACGTGGTCACCGTGAACGATTACCTCGCTTCGCGCGACGCGGAGTGGATGGGCCAGATTCACCGTTTTCTCGGTCTCGAAGTCGGTTGTATTCAAAACGACATGGACGACTTCGAGCGCCAGACCGCTTACGCCTCGGACATTACTTACGGAACCAACAACGAGTTTGGCTTCGACCACCTGCGCGACAACATGAAGTTTGACCTCGCGACATGCGTGCAGCGTGGTCACTACTTCGCGATCGTTGACGAAGTCGACTCGATCCTAATCGACGAAGCGCGGACGCCGCTGATCATCTCTGGTCCGTCAGACGAGGCGACTGACAAGTACAAGAACGCAGACGCGATTATTCCCCACCTGAAAAAGGGCGAAGACATTGACGGCAAGAAGACCGGCGATTACGTGGTTGATGAGAAAGCTCATACGGCGGTGCTGACTGAAGAAGGCGTTGACAAAGCCGAACGGCTGTTGGGTGTCGGCAATCTCTACGATCCGGGAAACATGGAGCTGCTGCACTGCGTCGAGCAGGCGTTGAAGGCCCACACCCTTTACAAGCTCGATCATCAGTACGTGGTCCAGGACGGCGAAGTGATCATCGTTGACGACTTCACCGGCCGTTTGATGAAAGGCCGCCGCTGGTCCGACGGGCTGCACCAGGCGGTCGAGGCGAAAGAAGGCGTCGAGATCGAGAAAGAGAACCAGACGCTCGCGACCATCACGCTGCAAAACTACTTCCGCCTTTACGAAAAACTCTCCGGCATGACCGGTACCGCCGAAACGGAGTCCGCCGAATTTCATTCGACCTACAAGCTCGACGTCATTGTGATCCCAACGCACATGCCGATGGTGCGCAAGGACAACTCGGACGTGATCTATCGCACGTTGCCGGAAAAATGGGACGCGGTGATTGAGGAGATCAAAGACTGTCACGATCGTGGCCAGCCGACGCTCGTCGGTACGGTTTCAGTGGAAAACTCGGAACTGATCTCGCGCCGGTTGTTGAAGGAATCAGTCACGCACAACGTGCTGAACGCGAAGTATCACGAGCGCGAAGCGGAGATCGTGGCCCAGGCGGGTCGCAAGGGCTCGGTAACGATCGCGACCAACATGGCTGGCCGTGGTACCGATATTTTGCTCGGCGGCAATCCCGATTTCATGGCGCGCGAGTTTTTGAAGCGCGACGAAATCGATCCGGATGACGCGACTGACGATCAATGGCGCGTCGCTTACGAGCGGGCGAAGCGGATCGTCGAGGACGAGCATCAGCAAGTCGTTGAGCTTGGTGGCCTACACATCATCGGTACCGAACGCCACGAATCGCGGCGCATTGATAATCAGCTTCGTGGCCGTGCCGGACGCCAGGGCGATCCCGGTTCTTCGCGTTTCTTCCTGTCGTTGGAAGACGATCTGATGCGCATCTTCGCCGGCGACAAAGTCAAAGCGTTGATGCAACGTCTCGGCATGGAGAAAGGCGTCGCGATCGAGTCGGGGATGGTTTCGAAGCGCATTGAAGCGGCGCAGAAGTCAGTTGAAGGTCGCAACTTCGAAGCTCGCAAACACCTGCTCGAATACGATGACGTAATGAATCGTCAGCGCGAGACGATCTACGGTTTGCGTCGTCAGTTGATGGAAGAGCCCGATCAGCGTGAGTACCTGATGGGCGATCCGCCGGCTGCCGGAGTTGCTTACGATCTGCTGTCGGACATCACGCGGCAATATCTGAATCCGGATGTCTCGCCCGACGATTGGGACGTCGAGAACTACAAGATTCAGATTAAGACGATCTACGACTTCGACGTCGACAGCGAAGGACTCGAGCTTCAGCGCTACACGTCGCAAGAAGCCGTCGACGCGATTTGGGAACGACTAAAGGTCAAGTACCAGCAGAAAGAAGAGCAGATTGGCCCGGAAGCGATGCGCACCTACGAGCGCATCATTATGCTCAACATCATCGACGCGCAGTGGAAGGACCACCTGCTGTCGTTGGACCACTTGAAGCAGGGCATCGGGCTGGTTGGTTACGGACAGAAGGATCCGCTGGTTGAGTACAAGAAACAGAGTTTCGATCTGTTCCAGGAGATGCTCGATCGCATCGATACGACCACGATTCGTTCGCTCTTCAATCTGCAAATTGTCTCCGGGGATCCGCCCGAAACAGTTCGCCGTCGCGCGCCGCTCAGGCCCACGCCGTTGACCTTCACTGGTCCAAACCAGGGTGCTGCGCCGGCCGGGGAAGAGGCTGGAAAGGTGAAGACGGTCGTGCGCGATCAGCCGAAAGTCGGACGCAATCAGCTATGCCCGTGCGGTTCGGGGAAGAAGTTTAAGAAGTGTCACGGCATCAACGCGTGATTTGAGCTCAAACCCTGTCGTTCAAGCAATCATCAGTGGTAAAGCGCCGCAGCCGGCACGTCTGGCAGCGGCGCGCGGCATGTTGCCGCTTCAGCAGAACGAACTGCTCGAGATTCTCGTAGCCCTCGCCGAAAGCAACGACGCCGAAATCGCCGCAGCCGCGAAAGAAACCCTCAAGTCCGAAACACCGGAAGATCTCTTAATCGCAGCCTCGGCGGAAGACACACCGCCGAGTGTCCTCGCTTATCTGGCAACGCAACCAGACGCGACGCTCCAGCTTTACGAAGCAGCCATTCTTAACCCAAACACGCCGGACACTGCACTCGCAAAACTCGCAGCCGAGACGGTCCATGGTCCACTGCTCGAATTGATCACCATCAACCAGCAGCGCCTGGTACGCGCGCCCGAGATCATCGAAGCCATCCTCGCAAATCCCGCCCGCAGCGGCGACGCCGAGCGGCGCGCCCGCGAAACACGCAAAGAGTTTTTCGAAAAAGAACGCGGCGCGCGTCAGATCGCAGACGAGCTTCGCGCTCGCGGCGAAACTGCCGCCGCCGAGTTTTTCGAAACGGCTGAACTCACCACGCCCGCCGGCGAACTGACGCTCGACGATGCGTGGCTGATCGCCCAACACATCGAAGTCCTCGACGACGACATCGACGATAGCTGGTTGCCGGCGGAACGTTACGCCGATCTGATTTCCGAAACGGCCGAGCAAAGCGCGGCAAACGCGCAGCGAATTCTCGAGCAGGAACGACTCGAATCTGGGGAAGTCAGCGCCGAACGCGTTTCGCTAATCCGGCGCATCATGTTCATGAATACAAAAGACCGGATGAAGCTCGCCATGAAAGGCGACCGTGAGGCGCGCGGCATCCTGGTCCGTGACTCAAACAAAGTGGTCTGCTCGGCAGTAATCAACAATCCGCGTATCACTGAACAGGAAGTCGAGAACATCGCCGCGATGCGCACCGTGTCCGACGAGGTGCTGCGGCTGATTTCGATGAATCGTGGTTGGGCGCGCAATTACCCGATCGTTCACAACCTCGCCCGCAACCCTCGGACGCCCATTCCAACGGCCATGAACATCCTCCCGCGAATTCGCACGAAGGACCTCCACGGCATCACTCAGAACCGAAATGTGTCGGAAACTGTGCGCCGCCAAGCCGCTCGGCTGGCCCAAGCCCGCGGCGGCGAGTAAAGCTGTCACAAATTTTTTGCGAAAAAGTTAATAATGTTCTTGACAGGTTACAAACAATCCGTATAATTCCTCACACATCATAATTAGTACGTTTGGTTATTTGAAATTTGTGGGTGCCAATTAGGTCGAGTGCGTTCGATAGCTATCTTCTTACCGTTATTTTTGCCCGCAATACGCACCGCCCGAAAGAACCGTTCGCACTGTTGAGTGGTTCTCATGCTTTGGAATTGCCACCCTTGTTTTGCCCGAACCCTGCCCTTTAACGCTTTGCCCCGCCAGTTCTTAACGAATCGGCGGGGCACCCCTCTTTTTAGAGTCTAGTTTTTTCTTTAGGCTTTGGTTGAGACTTCGGAAGAAACCGTCACCAGTGCGGGTTTGTTCTGCTCGGCTACGGCCTGCCCGCACATCCGCGCGAAAAGCTGCTCGTACTGGTCCACCACCGTTTCCCAGTCGTAGTGTGTCCGAATGCGGAGCTGGGCCCGGTTCCGGTACGCCTGGACCAGCGAACCGTCCCGCAAAACGCGCTGCAATTTCTCGGCGAGATCGAACTCGTCGGCGTAAGGCATGCCCGCGTCGCCGACAACTTCGATGTTTTCCGGCGTTGCGAGCGTCAGCACGCAGTTGCCGTAACCCATCGCTTCGAGTAGTGCGGGATGTGTTCCGCCTACCTCCGTGGCGTGAACATAACAATAAGCATTTTGCTGCAACGCGCGATAATCCTGGCCGAACACAAAGCCGGTGAAGATGATGCGTTTGTCGCCCCGGGCCTGTGCTTTCAAGCTGCTGATGTAACTTTCCGCGTACGGCGCATCGCCGACGATTAGCAGCCGGTAAGCAGTACGGACCTTCTTAAAAGCCTCGATGACGAGGTGCGCGTTGTTTTCCGGTTCCAGACGCGACACGTACAACACGTATCGGTTTGGTTCCACCCGCCACTTCCGCACGAGCTCGCGATCCGGCCGGCGTTCCACTTCGCTGCCGTAGGCGATCATCGTCGACGGCGCATTGTGACGTGCCTGGTAATAATCCTGAATGACCTGCGCGTCGGTCACCATCTCATTCGGCAAAACCGTCGAGATATATTCCGCGAACCGGTAATAGCGGCGTCCCAGCCAGCCCCACTTTTTGCGTTTGTGTTCGAGTCCGTCGACGTTGATGGCGACGGGAGTTCCCGTAAATCTGAGGATCGGGCTGAAAGGTGCATTCGCGGCATTGCAGATCAGCGCCGCGTCGAAACGGCGCGAAACCGCGTGAAGCGCCGACAAGAACGTGTGGGCCACTGTGTCAAAGTATTTGTGCCTGATTGTCGGCAGGACTTCGAGCCGCACGCCGTGGTATTCCAACTGCCGTGGCGAAACATAATGCGAACGGCAATAGACGGTCACTTCATGGCCGCGCGCGACGAGACGTGTAGAAAGGTGCTCGGCGAACGTTTCAAAGCCGCCGTAGCTTGCAGGAATACCTCGGGTTCCCAGAATTGCGATGCGCATTTGTCGTTAACCGGCCGCCGTTTGGTATGACGTTCGATGGACCTGTTCGTAGACCGCTAATGTTCGCCGAGCAGTGTCGTTCCAGTCAAACATTTTCGCTCGCGCCTGGCCCTTGAGACTCAAATCCCGGCGCAGTTCCGAATTATTTATTAATTGGTCCATGGCCGTTGCGATCGCGGAAACGTCGAACGGATCGACTTTCAGAGCAGCATCTCCGACCACTTCCGGCAAGCTGGTCGCGTTTCCCACGATCACGGGCGCGCCACACTTCATGGCTTCGAGCGGTGGCAAACCAAAACCTTCGAAATAAGACGGGTAAACAAAACAGAGCGCGCCGGAATAGAGCGCCGGCAGATCCGACTCGGGCACGTAACCTGTCAGAACGACGGAATCTCTGACGCCCGTTTCTTCAAGTGCTCGCAAGGTCTCGTCATACAACCAGGCGCATTTACCTACTATGACGAGTTTGGGGCATCTGTTACTTGAATGAGCGCCTCGCAAAGCTGCGTAAGCTTTAATCAAGCGCACCAGATTTTTGCGGGGCTGAATAGAACCGACCGTCAGAACGTAGTCGCCCTCTATCCCGTAAGTGTGTCGCACTCGTTGAAGTTCCTTATCATGTGCGACGGGACCAAAGTGGCCCGGTGCGGCGAGTGGAATCGCAGTTACTTTATCGGCATCAATGCCGTAAGTGTCGATCACGTCGCGGCGCGTGTGTTCGGAAAGCGTCAGAATCTTCGTCGCGCGACGGGCGGAATGCCGCACCGTCAGGCGCAATTGCGTTCGACTGCGACGATTGAAAGTTTGCGGCAAGTGCTCGAAAGAAAGATCGTGAATGCTCACAACAATGGGACACGGACAGAACGGCGGCGCGGTGAATTGCACGTGCAGCACGTCGACGGGATGTTTGCGAAGTTCGGCACTGAGAGTCAGTGGAATTCTGATTAACGGCGTATGCGGTAGTGTGCGATGAACTTTGAAGTTGGGCCAGCGTTGCTGAAAACGATCGTGGGCCTCGGCTGTGGTGACGTAGAGAGTGTACTCGTTAACGCGATCGATCTGCGCGAGCGCTTCGATCAGGTTGAGGGCGTAGCTTTCGTTACCTCCGAGCTTCGCCCCCACAGAATGAGCATCGATTGCGATCCGCAATCGGTTTCTCCCGTCTCACTACTTTGTTTAGAGTCAACGAGCGCGGAGGAGATTTACTTGCCCTTTGCAGCCGCGGCCTGCGTGTCGTCGTTCTGCTGACCGCGCGTATCGCGCTCGCGAATACGTGCGGCTTTGCCGCGCAGTCCGCGCAGATAGTAGAGCTTCGCGCGACGGACGCGTCCTCGTTTGACCAGATCGATATGGTCGATGATGGTCGCGTGCAACGGAAAAATTCTTTCGACGCCGACGCCGAAACTGGTCTTGCGCACCGTGATGGTCTCGCGGGCGCCGCCATGCTTGCGCGCAATGACGACGCCTTCAAAGGCCTGCAATCTCTCTTTGGTCTCGGATTCTTTGATCCGGACGTGGACGCGGACCGTGTCTCCCGGCTGAAACGCCGGAATATTCTTCCGTAACTGACCTGCTTCAATGTTGTCCAATCGATTCATTGTGATGCTCCTTCTCTCCGCGTTCACGTAATTCAATTCTCTAATAAGTCGGGGCGCTTGCGGCGCGTCTTTTCCAGAGCGGCTTCGCGGCGCCAACGAGCGATCTCCGCGTGATTCCCGCTCAATAAAACTTCCGGCACTTTCATGCCGCGAAACTCAGGTGGCCGCGTGTACTGTGGATAATCCAGCAGTCCCTCGGAAAACGATTCGAAGACTGCCGAGGTCTCACTGCCCAACGCGCCCGGTAACAAACGAACCATCGCATCGATCACGACCATCGCCGCCGGTTCGCCGCCTGATAGCACGTAATCACCGATGGAAATCTCATCGGTGACGAGCGCTTCGGAGACGCGCTCGTCGACGCCTTCATAACGACCGCACAAAAGCACGAGGTGCCATGCTTCTTGTGAAAGATCCTGGGCCAACGATTGCGAGAAGACCTCACCTTGCGGCGACAAAAGAACCACGCGTGTTTTTGCCGGCAAGTCTTGGCGTCTCGTCGCGCCCGTTAATGCTTCAACACCGGCGAAGATTGGCTCGGGCTTCAGCACCATGCCGTCGCCACCACCGAACGGCCGGTCGTCAACCACGTGATGCTTGTCCGTGGTCCACTGCCGCAGGTCGTGGGCAGTTATCTCGACCAGTCCGGCGTTACGCGCCCGCCTCACGATACCGCAGTCGATTGCTTCGCGGAAAAACTCAGGGAAAATCGTGATGATGTCGAACCGTAACATTGCTCAAAGATCCAATAACCCTTCGGGTGGGTCTATCAAAATCACCCTTGCCGCTTTGTCTATGTTGACGACGATCTCTGCCGCCAGCGGAACGAGTTGTTCCTTACCTAAGTCATCAGCGACAACTAGTAGCGGGGCAGCGCCGCCAGTCCGCATCACCGAACGAACCTCGCCGATGCTTTTGTCACCGACCTTGACGGAGCAGCCTTCGAGTTCCCAGTGGTAAAACTCGTCTTCATCGAGCGGCACTCGATCCGATTCGAGAACGGCGAAGTCGTAACCGAGCAGCTCCTTCGCGCGGTCGACGTCGTCGTAACCGGCGAGCTTCAATACGACGCGGTCCTTTTGGAACCAGTGGTCCTCGAGTTGGCCCGACTTTCGTTCGCCTGCGGGAGAAACCAGAATCAGCTCGTCCAAGTCTTCGAAGCGTTCTGGAAAATCGGTCAAAAGCTCGGCGACGATCTCGCCTTTGAGTCCGTGAGTCCGCACTGCTCGAGCGATCACGACCAAATCATCCGAGCCCCTCTCCGCCATCTTGATTCACTCCACGATTTCCAGGAGGTATCGTCGATTCTGTTTCGTGCCGGCGATTCTTGCCAAAGATCTGAGAGCGCGTATGGTGCGCCCTTGCTTACCGATAATCTTGC
Source organism: Pyrinomonadaceae bacterium (assembly GCA_036503085.1). Lineage (GTDB taxonomy): Bacteria > Acidobacteriota > Blastocatellia > Pyrinomonadales > Pyrinomonadaceae > PSRF01. Next base: position 12,533 of record DASXXL010000112.1, read on the forward strand.
CGATGTCTTCCGGCGCGACCCGCACTTCAATCAGCGTGGCGCCGTTGCGCTGCTCGACTTCGCGAATATCCACAGTCTCTTTGTCGTCGACCAGCGACTTCACGATCATCTCGATAGCATCTCGCATGGCTTCGTTTTAGTAGAAGAGACTTCGGTTCAGTAAGAGACTGCTCAGATTTAAGCTTCGACGGCGGCGGCTTTCTCAGCCTTCGCACTGGCTTTGATCAGGCGGCTCACTGTGTCAGTCGGTTGCGCGCCGTTTTTGATCCAGTAGTTGACTCGTTCGAGATTCAACTTGATCTCCGCCGGATTGCGCGTCGGATTGTAGGTGCCGAGATTTTCGAGATAAGCGCCGTCGCGTTTCGACTGCTTCTCTTTGACCACTACTCGGTACGAGGGGCTCTTTTTAGCGCCGGTGCGCATTAACTTAATCGCTAACAAGTTGATTCTCCTATCGTCGTCGCTTCTTTCGTTTCTTCTTCAATTTCTTTCTTGATGGCCCAACCGGCCCCGAAGGTAATGAAGGCATCGACGGCATTTCGCCGTCTTCACCGCCAAACCCGCCCAGATCCGGCATCCCCGTGATCTTCCGCATCATCTTGCCTTTGAGCCCGCTACCGCCGAAAAGGCCGGAACCGGAAAGCTGTCGCATCATCTGGCGCATCTCGACGTACTGCTTAATGAGCTGATTGACTTGCGCGACCTGTGTTCCTGATCCGCGGGCGATACGCCGTCGTCGATTCGCGTTCAGGATCCGGTGATCGTTGCGCTCTTCCCACGTCATCGAGTCGATGATCGCTTCAGTGCGCTTCAGTTCCTGCTCCATCTGCTGCGATTGCTCGTCGGTCAGTTGCGGCATGCCCATGCCGCCGAGAAGCTGGTCGGGCAGGAGCTTCATAATCTTTGAGAAAGAGCCGAGCTTCTTGACCTGGCGCAACTGCGAGCGGAAATCGTCTAACGTAAACTCGTTCTGCTGCAGCTTCTTGAGTTGCGCCTCGGCTTCACTCTGATCGACTTTCGCCTGCACTTCCTCGATCAGCGACAGAACGTCGCCCATACCGAGAATGCGTTGCGCGACTCTATCCGGGAAAAACGGTTCGAGTGCGTCGTAACGTTCGCCGACGCCGACAAACTTCACCGGTTGCCCGGTGACCTGTTTGATCGAAAGCGCGGCGCCGCCACGCGCGTCGCCGTCCATCTTCGTCAGAATCACGCCCGTGATGCCGACGCGCCGGTGAAACTCTTCGGCCGAACGAACAGCATCCTGGCCCGTCATCGCGTCAGCGACGAACAACGTCTCGACCGGATGCGTCTCGTTCTTGATCGTGACCAGTTCTTCCATCAACTCGTCGTCAATGTGCAGCCGGCCGGCAGTGTCGATCAGAAGCGTGTCGAAGCCCGTTTGCTGTGCGTGCTTCAACGCGCCGCGCACGAGTGTCAGCGGATCGTTGGTTTGCGGATCTTCAAAGATC
>DASXXL010000113.1:0-8409 GCA_036503085.1 Pyrinomonadaceae bacterium
GGTCTTTGAGTTCGCTTTGAAGGGGACTTCCGCATGAAACGGTTTCTCGCAATTGTACTTACCACGCTGGCTTTCAGTTTTTGTCTCAGCGCGCAGGAACATACAAGACGCCCACCAACTACGACGCCTCCGGCCAGACCGTCAGCGACGCCCGTTCCTGTCGATAACGGTGGTTGGGTGCGGTACAACTCAGTGTCCGGCCGGTTCTCCGTGCTCATGCCGGAGACTCCCGATGAGAAAACTGAAACAACACCGAGCGATCACGGCCCATACACGACGCACCTCTTTGTCGTACGCGATACGAAAAACGTCTACCTGATTGGCTGGGTCGACTACGATCCTAGTTTCAATTTCAATCGCCAGGCCGAACTCGAAGCCAACCGCGATAACTTCGTCAAAGGCATCAAGGCCACGCTCGTTTCGACGCGCTCGATGAGTCTCGACGGCTATCCGGCGCTCGAGTTCTCGGCGGAGACAGAGGACCGCACGTTTCAGTCGCGCGTATACATGGTGGGACGAAGGCCTTATCAAATCGTCATTGGGACTCCGAAGGACGAACCTGACGCCGTGGCGACGAACAGGTTTTTCAGTTCTTTCAAAGTAAGTCCATAGTTGAGTTTTTTCTAAGTCACACAATTAAAAGGACGACGCTGATGAAGCGTAGAGACTTTCTGCACACCAGCGCGGCAGCGAGTGTGCTGGCAATTGCCAGGCCTACGTCTGCCCTGACGCCACCTGCCTTCGAGCTCGATGAGTTAACGATCACCGAGCTGCAACAGGGACTTCAATCAGGCAAGTATTCATCTCGCTCGCTGGTCGAGAAGTACACCAGCCGCATCAACGACATCGATCGCCGTGGTCCAACGCTGCGTTCGGTGATCGAGCTGAATCCCGATGCTGAGTCGATCGCCGCGGCGCTCGATCGCGAACGCAAGGAACGCGGCGCGCGTGGTCCACTGCACGGCATTCCGATCCTGATCAAAGACAACATCGACACGCACGATCGCATGATGACCACTGCGGGTTCGCTTGCTTTGGAAGGCGCAAAGCCATTGCAGGACGCGTCTGTGGCAAAGAAGCTGCGCGATGCAGGCGCGGTGATACTCGGCAAGACGAACCTTAGCGAGTGGGCCAACTTCCGTTCATCGAAATCGTCGAGCGGCTGGAGCGGTCGCGGCGGACAAACAAAGAATCCGTATGCGCTGGATCGAAATCCGTGCGGGTCGAGCTCAGGATCAGGCGCGGCGGCGGCAGCAAATCTTTGCGCGGCGGCGATCGGCACCGAGACTGACGGTTCGGTTGTTTGTCCTTCGTCGGCAAATTCTCTGGTCGGGATCAAACCGACAGTCGGGCTCGTGAGTCGTGCGGGGATCATTCCGATCTCGCACAGCCAGGACACCGCTGGACCAATGGCGCGTACGGTTACAGATGCCGCGATCCTGCTCGGCGCTTTGACGGGTGAAGACGCGCGCGATCCGATGACGAGAGAAAGCCGCGGCAAAGCAGCCACGGATTACACGAAGTTTCTCGATCGTGATGGCTTGCGCGGGATGCGGATCGGCGTTGCGCGCAAACACTTCGGCTTCAGTGACCGTGTCGACAAGCTGATCGACGATCACATCGCGGCGATGAAGCGACTCGGCGCGGTGTTTGTCGATCCGGCTGATATTCCGACGACGGGCAAGTTTGACGCTTCGGAGTTTGACGTTTTGTTGTATGAGTTCAAGGCCGACTTGAATACTTATCTCGCCGGACTTGGACCATCAGCGCCGGTGCATTCGCTGCAAGACGTGATTGCCTTCAACGAGCGTAATCGCGATCGCGAGATGCCTTACTTCGGCCAGGACATCATGGAAAAAGCGCAGGCGAAAGGACCGCTCACGAGCAAGGCTTACATCGCCGCGCTGAACAAGAACCACTTGCTATCGCGCACGCAGGGGATCGATTTCATCATGCGCAAGCACCGGCTCGACGCGCTAATCGCGCCGACCGGTGGACCACCGTGGCCCACCGACTGGCTCAACGGCGATCACTTCACCGGCGGTTATTCAACTACTTCGGCAGTCGCTGGTTATCCGCACGTCACGGTGCCGGCGGGTTACGTTTTCGGTATGCCGATCGGGCTTTCGTTCTTCGGCGGCGCCTACAGTGAAGGAAAGTTGATCAAGATGGCCTATGCTTTCGAGCAGGCTACGAAAGCGCGCCGCGCGCCGAAGTTTTTACCATCAGTGGATTTTTCCTCATGACCAGCAAGAAGAGTGTATATAGCGTTCATCCCGGCGTTTTGATCGACACCGGCGGCTTTGCCAAAAAGGATCGCATCACTCACCGGATCCCCATCGCTTCACTGGACGACATCGACGACGAAGTGAAACACTGGCTCAAGGTCGCGTACGATCGCGACGCTTAAATTTAATATGCCAACCTCACCTGGTATCGAACTCGGCAACTTAGGCGAGCAATACGCCGCCGCTTATCTCGAACAACTTGGTTATCGTCTTGTGGCCGCGAACTTCACGCTGCCGATTGGCCGCAACCTCCGCGGCGCCATGGTCAACGCCGAGATCGATCTCGTTGCTTATGACAAGCACACACTCTGCTTTATCGAAGTGAAAACGCGCGCTTCGGATTGGTTCGCGCCGCCGCAAGCAAGCGTCGACCGACGCAAGCAACGCCAGATCGCCCGCGCCGCACGCGCTTATCGCGAACTCTTCGCTGTCGAAGAAGATCCCTACCGCTTCGATGTCGTCACCGTGCTGCTAGACGATCTCGAGTCGCCGCACGTCGATCTCCTCCGCAACTACTTCACGCTCTGATCCGTTGTGTCAGGTTTCGGTCGTGGCGGCGCGTTCTTCACGTACTTATCAAACCAACTGATCATCTCGTAAAGCACGTGCTCGATGCTTTCGCGTCCGGCGTAACCGTGCGCTTCATGCGGCAACATCACCAGCCGCACGGTCGCGCCGTTTCCCTTCATCGCCTGGTACATGCGTTCCGATTGGATCGGAAACGTGCCGCTGTTGTCGTCTGCTTCGCCGTGAATCATCAGCATCGGCTCGTTGATCTTCGACGCATACATGAACGGCGACACCTTGAGATAAAGCTCCGGCGCTTCCCAGATCGTGCGTCGTTCGCTCTGAAAACCAAACGGCGTCAGCGTGCGGTTGTACGCGCCGCTGCGCGCGATGCCGGCACGAAACAGATCCGAATGTGCCAGCAGGTTCGCCGTCATGAACGCGCCGTAACTGTGACCGCCGACACCGACGCGATCCGGATCGGTGACGCCCATCTCCACCGCTTTATCGATCGCCGCCTTCGCGCTCATCACGATCTGTTCGATGTAAGTGTTGTTGACTGTTTCGGGCGAACCGACCACCGGCATCGTCGCGTTGTCGAGCACCGCATAGCCTTCCAACAGGAAGAACAGATGTGATGGTCCAACGATCGACGTCGCGCGTTGTGTCGAGCCCGTGATCTGTCCGGCAGTGTTGGCGTCGTTGAACTCGAGTGGATAAGCCCACACGACCGTCGGCAGTCTGGTTCCCTCTTTGTAGTTCGGCGGCAGGTAGAGTGTGAACGAACACTGCACGCCGTCAACGCGTTTGTAAGTGACCAGTTGCTTTTTGATGCCGCGCAACTGCGGCGTCGGATCGGGAAACTTCGTCAGTGCGCGCGCTTGCGTGTTGTCACTGCTACTGCGAACGAAATAGTTTGGCGCTTCAGTGGGCGATTCGCGGCGCGTGAGAAACTGCTTCGCGTCGTCATCGAGCAACGCGACGAGTGTTTCGTACGCGTTAGCGTCGCTGCGGAAGAGACGCTCCGATTTCAGCGTTTGCAGATTGAAGCGATCGAGGAACGGACGATCGCCTTCCGGCGACGCGCCTGCGCCCGCGAGAAAGATCCAGTCGCCGTTCTGCATGATCGCGCGTTGGCCACTGACGCCGCGCGTGATCGGCGTGCCGGGATCGTTGTAACGGTCTTGTTGGTTGCGGCTCCAGATCAACTTCGCCGGCGCGCCGGCTTTGTCCGGATCGATCGCAAACGTTCGCAGCCAACGCTTGTCGCGATCGTAGTCAGAAACGAAGAGCAAACCTTTGTCGGTGAAAGCGGCGCCGCTGAAGCGTTGCTCCGTTTTGAAGATCTCGACCGGTTGGCTCGTGAACGGCGCTTTGAGCATCAGGACTTGATCGCGATACGGCGCCTTCCTTTTCGGATCGCCGTTGTCGAGCGCCTTCACCCAAATGAGCGTCGCCGGATCCGTCGGCCGCCAGCGCGGCGAACGTGGACCAGTGATCACGCCGTCGATCGGCACTTGATCGGCGAGCGGTAGGCTCGCGAGTTTGTAGACCGGCTTGCCTTTCGTGTCCCAGACTTCGAGATCTTTCGGAAACGCGAAATCCGGAAAGAGGTATGAGAACGGCCGGTGCGCACGCGTGACGAGAAGGTGATGACCGTCGGGCGCGACGTCGACGTCCTGAAAGATCGCAGGCTGACCGATGGGCGTGGTCTTGCCCGTCATCGGATCCACAAACGCGAGTTGCGACGTGGCGTAATACTCGAAGAGATCCTCGTCGTGCGGCGTCTTCAACATGTCTTCGAACGTCCTGATTCGACCTGGGCGGCCCGAGCTCTCCTGCGTGTTTGGTTCGGTCGGCACGAGCGGCTCCGCGGGAGCTGGACCGCGCGACGGCGGCACGAGTTGGACCAGGAGCGTGCGGTTGTCAGGCATCCACGTGAGCGGGTTGCCCAGCACTGAATTGATCTGCACGCCTTTGACGTTGTGAATCTTGCCCGTGGCCGCGTCGCCCACCCACAGCTCGACGCGCGTCGGCGCCGTGTTAAGGAAAGCAAAATGTTTGCCGTCCTCGCTCCAATCAAGTCCGCTGATCTTCGCGCCGGGTGGCACGTCGATTTTGACTTCCGAACCGTCGGCGATGCGTTTGAGTGTGAGTCCGACTGCATACTGCAAACGGTGCGGCGAGTTTGACGCGGGATTGATGCGGCGGCCGGCGAGTCGCAACATCGGTTGCGCGAGATCCGCGAGCGGCGGATAGCGCAGCGAGGTTGTGAGCAGCATGTTGTCGTGCGTCGGACTGACGGACGCGCCAGGCGTAACGGGCGCGTTAAGGATGTCGAGCACTTCTTTGGGTGGTTTTTTGTAACCCTGTTGTGCGAAAGCGCTGAGCGCTAATACAAAGATCACGGCCAGCGCCGGCAGTCGGTTCTGAATTTTCATGGTGGACTCCTCCGGAAGTGGCCGGAAAGTTATTAGACGCCGGTACGCCGTGTCAAACTTATTCGCGGTTTGGGGTTCGCTGTCCGACTGAAAGGGGTTCGCTTGACAAGCGGGTTTGAATCGCTAGAATCAACGCTGCTCCAAGCGGGAGTAGCTCAGTGGTAGAGCATCGCCTTGCCAAGCCCTCCAGAGCACCTCTCCATTTCTAAGAAAATCCCAAAACGCTAAGTAAGACCGTTAAATCTTGTGTCTCTCAGTGTCACGCAATGTCACGCTGTGTCCTGCGAATCACGTAGAAAGGGGTAAACCAAGGGGGTAAACTTAGACTGGGGTTTAGGCCCACACAAATGGAGAGAAAGACATGGCAAAGAACACCAAAGAGCAGCGTCAAGCGGGAGGTGCGCGATGAAAATACTCAGCCGCACCACACGCAAGATCAATGGTAGGTGGTACGCACGCATTCGCTACGAAGACAACGACGGTAATAAAAGAGAGCTATTACGTCGGTCCGAACTCAACACCAAAACAGATGCGAAGACTCTACGGATTAAGCTGGAATCGGAGCTACTTGAAAAAGGTCCGACCGAACTGGTAGCAGGTAAGATAACTTTCCGACAGCTTGTTGAGTACACCAAGACGACGCGTTACATGGAAGCATCTTACGACTCGAACGGGGCTGTCATCTCTGGCATACGGGGCGCTAAAAAAGCGCACAGCGTGCTCAATCAACTGGTCCAGTTCTTTGGCGACAAAGACATACGGAAAATAGATGGCGATTTGCTTGAACAGTACAAAGTGGCTCGCATTAATGGCCTCAAAGGATTTGACAAAGTTGAACTCGCTACGGTGCATCGTCAGTTGTCTACAGCACGCGCTTTGTTCAATATGGCGATTCGCAAAAAGTGGCTAACAGAGAATCCATTCAGCGGCAGACCGGATTTGATCCAGACGGCGGCTGAAACTCCTTCGGCTGTCGCAACTCGCGCAATGACTGAGCAGGAAGCTCGGCGGGTGATGGAAGCGCTCAACACCCCGGAACGCATTCACACGCTCCCGATCTTCATAGCTGTGTGGGACACTGGTGTTCGGCGGTCCAGTTTACTGGATCACCTTCGATGGCAAGATGTCTATTTTGACGAAGAACTGATCCTGGTCACTGCCTACAAACGTAAGAACAAACAGCAGTGGCTGGTACCAATGACGAGCCGGTTGAAGAAAGAGTTGTTGAAACTACGACTCCAACGAAAGAACAACAATCCTGATGCACTGGTGTTTGAACAGGCAATGGTCAATTTGCGAAAGCTGTGGAAGGCGGCCTACTCTGAGGCGGGAGTTCCCGAAGGCACCCGCATGTTTTATTCTCTACGTCACGCGTTTGCTACAGAAATGGCAAACAGCGGAGTTGAGTTACCGGAGCTTGCTCGCCTTTTGGGGCACAGCACTGTCAACATGAGCTACCGGTATTACAACCTGACTGAGAAAACTCTCAACAAGGTGCGCAACATTCTCAACAATAAGCTCGCAACTGCCTGACGATCTGAAGAGTTGCTCTCCTACAAGCACCGAAGGCGGCTCTTTGTGGCCGCCTTTCAGTTTCTTACGTTCTTGATCCCGCTTGATTCATTTGTACCGCGCGACGCATCAATCTGAACTGCACCCTTGACTGAAACAAAAAGTTAAGCACATATGCCCGAGAGGGCGGAGGCTTAACGATGAGGAAAAAGGGCGCAGTAGGGAGCGGACCGCAGTGGTCAACCCTCAGCGAATCTCGGAAGAACAAATGGAACATTGCTCGGATACCACTAGCTCCTCTAACCCTGCTTGACGTAGCTCCCAAATAAGATATCGCGGGTAACGACGACGCAATACCTCAACGGTGCCCTTGCCGTTGAGCAACGGACACAACTTATCTATCAAGTAACGCTCAAAGCCCGGCGCCTAAATCGTTACGATGGATCCACAGAAAAAACGGTCCGGCCAGCGCGGAATGGATCCCGGCTGAGTAGAGGATCGTTCTTATAGAGACCGAGGATTGAGGCCAATCAGAAAGTGCAGCATGGCGAGTAAGCTTTCGTACCTGAGAGGTTGTGGTACCCGGAACCCGTCTCGAATCTCTCAGCCTGGCGGGCTGGCTCATAGTCGCCTCGCCGCGCGTCAATTGCTGCTGAGGCAAGACTGCTGCTGGCCGCTCGAGCTTTGAGCCACATCGGGAAAAACCCAGCAAGAAGATTACGAGCAGTACTCCAGCATAAATGAGGAGGCGCTGCGGGCCTTGATTTGACCGGTTCGGGGTTGTAGCTCTTCACTGATGATATCCAACTTACATGACCGTGGAGAAGCAGGTGGTCTGAGTCGCGGCCGAGAAAAGCGATTAGCTCCAGGCTGGGAACAGAAAAGCCGGCCGCGATCCAACATTTCGTAATGAAAAAGACCCCGGGTCTTTGAAAATCCGAGATCCTTTCACTCCTCGCGATTGTGCTCTTAACTAAAAGCCGGCGCGATTTTCACGCTGCTTGGCTTCGTTGACTTTCAACGCCCGTCCGCCAACTTCCTGGCCGTTGAATTTCTCAATCGCCGCGGCGCCTTCGTCCTTCGTTGACATCTCGACGAAGCCAAAGCCACGTGAGCGGCCTGTTTCACGATCTTCAATCAACGATACGCTTTCGACTGTGCCCGTTTGCGCGAATAATGTTTGTAATTCATTTTTCGACGTGTCAAACGAGAGATTACCGACATAAAGTTTCATAGACATAAGTTTCTTACCTTTTCCCTCTATAGGGTTCTCACTTCAAGAAGACTTCTCTCCTTCGGCGAGTTAACAGAAGCCCCCATGCTGAACAGGTTGGCTTCCCAATTTGCCACCGAATTACATATCCATGCCGCCGGGCATCGCCCGTGGCTTGTCGTCTTCCTGTAGCTCAGAAATAAGCGCTTCAGTCGTGAGCATCAGCCCTGCGATTGACGCGGCATTTTGCAGCGCGCAACGGGTTACCTTGGCGGGATCAATCACACCGGCAGCCACGAGATCTTCAAACTTTTCGGTCACTGCGTTGTAGCCGATGTTTGGGTTCTTCTCGGCACGAACCTTTTCGACAATGACGGCGCCTTCCTTGCCGGCGTTTGCAACAATCTGACGCAACGGTTCTTCCAACGCCCGCTTGACGATGTTGACG